>JAYVGA010000103.1:0-7987 GCA_043772635.1 Chitinophagaceae bacterium | reverse complement strand
CTTACCCCCCTTTAGGGGATGGGGGCTACCGTTGTTTAATCCTCAAAAACAATAGCGGCAATGAAATCTCTTTAAACTTATCACCCTGCTTCTGCCCATCTTCAAACTCTGTAAACTCAACATTTTGCAAAGTGTCCACACTTAATGCAGTAGCATCATCGCTTTTTTGATACAGGCAGGTAATATCAATCAGCCTGCCGGGTACATCGGTTACATCATCATAACCTGCTGCTCTTGCAGCTAAGCTTAGCGTATCAAAATCGCTTTTCAAAAGCATAAGAGAACCCTCATACTTTTTATTACCACGCTGTATGGCCCGTGGCTGGTTACCGGCAGCATACACCAGTTCTTTCTCCTGGCTTTTTTTATAAGTAAGTCCACGCAGGCCGGTAAGCTCCAAACCAAGCATACTCACTTTAATATCTGCAAACTCATATTCTCTTGAATCAAATGCCATCGTAAAAAATTTGCCCCCATCCCCTAAAGGGGTGATGAAGAAATGAATAAGTTATATTTCAAAATACTGCTGCCTTACCCCCCTTTAGGGGATGGGGGTTTATGCCGTAAACCCTAAGAAAACATTCAAATACTTCAAACTGCCTTTTGGCCTTAGTTGTAAAAACAAGTACACCTGCCCGGTTTGTAATATGTTGAAATTGGGGGATGCAATATTATTAGCTGCATAAAGCGGTGCATACTTTATAGGGTCTGGATTCACCAAACATTCTATATCAGCAGTACCATCTTTTTTAGTGCTAAGTTGAGGCCGCATAAACTTGTCAATATCTGCCTCAATAGCATTCTCCAGTGCTTTCTCCACCACGGGTGATAAGCGGCCACCCTCATCTACATCCACATCATCTTTCAGTTGTGCGTAGTAGGTCACAAAGGCCACACGGGTAGCATTATCAATTACACGGCCATAAGCCAGGTTATTGTAATCATCGGTTAAAGAGGTAAGCATATTATCATCGGTAAACACATACCCGGCAGCTATTTCATTGCGTTCAAAAGAAATGTACCGTTTGCTGTAAAGCAATTCCAAATCACTCACCGGCACATTTTCAATCAGCACACTTCCAATTCTTAAAACATCTGCCTGTGCAATATTTAAACTGCCGGTTTTTATCCTCCCAATATTTTGCTGAGGGCTTACATTGCTTGCCCTGCCCAATGCAACTAAAAGCGCATCTACAGTACCGTTATTAATACTGCCCACTACCACGGCCACATTCCTTTTGGTATCTGCTGCATAATCTTTAGCAGCAGTAGCGGTGGTAAAGCCAAACCCCTGTATCAAACAACGAAAAGGTTTTTTATTTAAAAACCATGCGCTGGTAAGTGTTTGTGCGGCCACTACTGCATCATGCACATCCTGGTCGAATCCATTAGTAATAGTAGGTGTATAACCTGCAGCAGGATATTTAATAACACCCAGCAAACGGATAGCTCCGTTAGCCAGCGTAAGTAATTTATCTGCGTTTACAGGTGCCAGTAAGGTTACCAGCGTAGTGGTCTCGGTCATTGCCATTATATACACAGCAGTGCCATCGCTGGCCTCTGCAAAAAAACGGTCACGGATAGCCGCCAGTAACGGCGCATTTAAAGCCTGCGCAAATGCAATTGCCAAATCTGTTTTGCTCTTTATCAAAAAAGGCACTCCATATCCGGCTACCGGCGCAGCAGGGCTTGCCACTAATATACCTACCGTTCCAAAAGAAGGAGGCCCTATTAAGTTCAACCCTCCATTGCTAAGTGCTAATGTTACTTGTGGACGCATTTATATACTGTTTAAAAACGGTTTAAAAATTATTTACCAGCCTTCTTTTTAGCTGTTGGTTTTGGTGCAGCAGTTTCAACATCAATGGCTGCTTCCTGTTCCTTTCCGCTAACCAGCGGAAGGTTAGGAGGGGCTTCATCCCTGCTTACTGAAACTATCACTGGTTCTTTCTTATCCAAAAAAGCAGCATGGGCATCTGCATGTTGCTTTTCAGCAAACGCCTGCCCATCGGCAGTAAAATGAAACACATTTACTGTTGGATAGTGCTTGAATAAATCAGCAGCTTTTTCTTTAGTCATTCTATTAAATTTTAAAATGTTTATTTTATTAAACGCCTGTCCTGTTCCTCCCCTGCGGGGAGGTTAGGAGGGGGTTTGTATTATGCCCTTTAAACTTCCAACAGCCCTCACACGCCTGGCTACCTCATAACCTTCCCTGCTGCCGTCATCATTTGTATTGCCTTCAATAGTATAGATCATACCGCCTGCAACTTTTTCCACAAACCCGGTATGACCCATACCCTTTGAAAATTCCATGATGAAAATATCTCCCGGCTTAATGCCTTTATCCCTTACAGTTAGTTTGCGCAAAGTGGTTTCATTCCACTGCCTCAACACACCGCCAGTCTTCACCAGTGGGTTAGGTCTGTTCATTTCTTTACAGGCGGTATTTACGCACCAGTAAACAAATGCCATGCACCATGCATATCCTTTACCCAGCCCTACACTTTTTAAATAAATATCTACCTCCGGGCCGCTGTTACTTCCTTTCGGATGTTCACTAACACCCTCATGAACCAGCGCAATTTTTAATGATCTTTCAGCCAGTGTCATGTAAATAATTTTATAATGCTGAACCTGAATTTCCATGCAACTGCCAGTACATTACCTGCAATTAAAAACCACACCCATCTTGGTATATAAGGAACTGGCTTATCCACTGGCACTTCTATTACTTCTCTGTGCCATGCTTCCGTGTTCCTTATGCTCGTAATGCTGTCAATGATGTGGAATAGGCTGTCCGTTTCGCATTGCATTTTTAATATGCCTTTATTAATGCTCGCCTTTAAAATGGTTTTGCCTTTTTTAATGGAAGTATCCATTTTCAAATCCGGGCATGGTATAGCCTGCCACATTTCAATGGTTTCTCCCGGTAAGTATTCTTTTACTGTTTTGTAAATAGTAGTATCCTTTGTGATGATACTGTCTTTGATCACCGTTTTAATAACCGGCTGAGCAGTTTTACAACTTGCAAAAAAGATTAGAAGTATTAGTATGGTAAGTAGCTGCTTCACTTATGGAATAATTTTAGTTTCGGTTTCCACTTTGTTTACATCATTTTTAGCGGCATCACTTTCGTTTTTGGAGCTACCAAAATTGTAACCGATCACTACACCAAATCCAAGCGTAAGCACCTGCCCCATGCACATATAAATAAGGTCTTTATTCTCTGGGGGAATATTTTTATAAAACATTAAAATCAGTAGTACAAAAATTCCACACACACAGATCACGGATAGAATATTCCTGATTTCCGATTTGCCAATTTTTAAAAAGAAATGTTTCATTTGTCTTTAGAATTTATCATCTTAAGAATATTCACAGTGATGGTGGTAATTCCTGCAAGGATGGTAACGTATATGGCTATGTCGCTTTTTGTCCAGTGTGCAAATACACCTAAAATCACCGTCACTGTAAACCCTGTGATACTTCCGCTATCGTGGTTTTCCATACTCATTTTTAATTGGGAGCCTGCCTTTCAACAGGCTCCCCCCTCTTATTTCAGGTTGGTTTTTATTGTAGGTTCTTGCCTTACACCCCTTTAGGGGATGGGGGTTACTGGCTGATGGCATAAATACCTATGCCATCATTCCTGCGTACACGGCCACCAGCCATTACTAATACTGAATGCACATCACCGTAGTACAGTGGGTTATTCAAATCCTGGAAAAGCTTTTTATCACCAATGGCAAAGGCTACACTGTTTTTGTGCCATGCAATGGAAGAAAGGTTGTCAGTGGCAGCAAGAGTAGAACCCAGTGCTTTAATGGCATTAGCTGAAGTGGTTGCTAATACGGTACTCCTGGTCATGATGTTGAAACCATGCAATTTTCCCACTACGCCATTTTGAGCATCCGCAAAACGGCTAAAATCTTTTGCATTGGTTTCGCTCAAACTATCATAGAATGCTTCAAACATGTTGTCATCAATCATCACGTACCTGTTACCATCTTTAGGCACATTGTCCACGTTCATTTTTATCATGGACTTTTGCAAATCCTTATGGTGAAATGCCAGCCTTGTACCCGTTTGCCCTGCTACCGGTGCAACTGTTATAGCGGTGGGGCCACCAGTTGTTTTTTGAATGGTTGCATTAGCTCCCCACTTAATCAGCATATCATCTGCCACGATTTCGTTTAATACACTCATATGATCACCCAGTACACTATCCTGCTTGCTATAACTAAGGTGCACAGCATCTATATTAGGAATGTGAGAAGGATCAGTAGTGTATTCATCAAGTGCATACAACACTTCTGTATCGGTACGCCTTACTGCTACGGCAGGAAAGACTGCCCTGTTTTTTACAACGGCTGGTTTAGCACCTATCTGTGGTATGTGAACGATACGGCCCTGCAAAACTTTGTCGCTGTCATCATACGCATTTTTCAAAAATCCATTGTCTTTCCAAAAACGCTCAATGATATACTTTGCCCATGTTTCTAAAACAATACCATTGCAATGAACATCGCTTTGGCGGTTGTGGTTATATTGCAATAGCGATGCAACAAATACAACGCTAAGGGCTGCTACACTAAAACTTACCGGCTCTAATCCCATAGAGAGTGCCGCATGCTGTAGCCCTGCAAGCACAGGAGAGGCCAATACAATTGCCGCAATGGCAAGGAAAAATAATTTTAAATACTTCATATACTTTCGGTTAAAATGGGTTTTAAATGATATTGTTTTTTTTCTGCCTTGCCCCCCTTTAGGGGATATGGGGGTTACGCTTCTTTAAATTCTACTCCAAGAGCTTCCTTATATTTCAGTTTGAAATAATCCATGCTCAATACTTTCAGCCTTTCCAGCTTTCCATCCATGTACAATTGAGAGCCGCTCAGCTTTACCAGTTCATCCAGTTCCAGCTTTTCAATATCACTGTTACCACCTGCACCTAATTTGCTTTCGAGACTTTCATAAGGCTTCATGGCATCAATCAATTCTTTTACAGTAGCAAAATCGGCAGTAGCCAGTTTTACATAACGGTCACGGTCACCTGCCATTAATTTTTTACCGGTAATTGCAGCATCCACCAGGTCAGTAATAGATTTATCGGTAGCCTCTTTTTTCAGGCGTACAATCTCATCACTCAATGTTTTATTCTGTGCTGTTAACTGTACACTCTCTACAGAAGTGGAGGTTAGTACGGTCAGTTTTTCTGCTATCTGTGCATCCGTTGCATCTTCAGCAAGGCCAAGCTTGGCGCATAAAAGTTTTTTATCCATTTGCATGTTTTTTATAAAAGTTTTTAGATACTCATTTATTTCAGGGTTGGCATCATCACTGAGTAATATTTTTTTGCCTGCACTGTTTTTAATTGCCAGCGCATTCCTGCAATTAGGTATGTCCACAATACTTGCTTCCAGCACTCCCCATTCAGTAATTGTGGGGCCGGGCTGTCCTTTCAATGCCAATTTTGGATCATCACTTACGGCAATAGGTTCTATCCAGATGGATGCACCTTTCATATAACCACCAAGTACTTTGCTCTCTATCTTTTTTGCAAAAGGGTCATTATCATCAAAATCAGGCTTAGCTAATAATTGTCCGTCAATAATCCTGATGTCGTACCATTTACCTACTGGTAAAATCACATCGGTTGAAGCAGATTCCATATAGCCTTTTTCTGCCCTCAGGTGCATTGCCAACAGCACTGGATTTTTTAAAAAGCCTTTTAATTTTGCGCCTTCCATTAAGCAACGGAAGCCATTCATTACAACGCTCTCATCAATAAGTACAAAATCAATATCCAGTTTCGCCATGTTACTTTTTTCGTCTATTGTGGTGTAAAAATGCAATGCCCTGAAACGCTTGCCAAATGCGGATTTTATCACAATTAACCAACTGCCGCATGACAGTGGCATTACTCCCGTGTCATTGATTTATGGTTTGATACAGGGTAGGTTAAAAATGATATTTGCTTTCAAATGAAAGCATCGTGACTAAAGCAGAAATTGAACGCAAAAAGAAATTAGCCTACACCTTGTTTACTGAAAATGGATTTGAGCAAAAGGTTATTGCATCCATTACTGGTATCAGCGAAAAGTGCCTTACAGATTGGAAGAAGCGGGACAAAGCCACCGGCATTGATTGGGAAGCGGATAGGATTGAATTAAAACAGGGATTTGATAAAGAACGCCGCCGCTTAAAAAAACACATCAATACTATTTTAGATGAAGTGGAAAAAAGAAAATCGCCCTTTAATATTCCCACAGCCAGTGAAGCGGATTCTTTAAACAAACTGGCATCAGCAGCGGAGAAACTTCTTACAGATTTATCCCTATCTCACAGGCGGGAAACCGGCAAACAATTTATTGCTTTCATACAGGAATTATATGGACAGGCTAAAGCCATTGAGATAGTTGATTTATGGCACGAATACTTAATGATTAATTCATGATCTTAAACGAAAAAGCATCGGCAATAGATTGGGAGAAGTTTCGGGAAAGCATCCGAAAGAGTACCCCTGTTAACCTGAGTGAAAACTTTGAGCAAAAGAAAAAACGCATTGCTGATTTAGAGGCTGATCATGAAGCATGGAAGCGCTACTACTTTCCAAAATTCTTTACGTACCCATCACCAGCGTTTCACAAAAAAGCATCTAACAGGGTTATCAAAAACTTTTTAAAACTCCGGCATTGGTATGAGGTAAAACATTGGGTAAGGGGTTTGAGTAAAACCACTACCACAATGATGGATGTGCTGTACCTGGTGATGACGGGTAAATTAAATAACATCATTTATTGCAGCAGTACATGGGATGGTGCATGTGCCTTTTTAAATAAATACCAGGCACAGCTTGACAGTAACCAGCGGTTGATAAATGACTATGGAAAACAGGAACTGGCAGGCAGTTGGAGTGCTGGTAATTTCACCACACGAAAAGGGGTAAAATTTTTAGCAGTAGGCGCAGGCAATAATCCAAGGGGCAATGGTAATGATGAGATAAGGCCAGACTGCATTATAGTAGATGATTTTGATACAGATGAAGAATGTTTGAATATTGATATTATCAATAAGAAATGGAGGTGGTTTGAGCAGGCATTATTCTTTACTGTGGACACGGCGAAACCTTATTTAATACTTTGGTTGGGAAATATCATTGCAGAGGATTGCTGTGTGGTTAGAGCCGGACAAAAAGCAGACTATACAGAAATAATAAACATCCGGGATGCCAATGGTAAAAGCGTATGGCCGGAAAAAAACAGTGAAGAGGATATTGATTACCAACTGAGCAAAGTGAGTTATGAAGCCCACCAGCAGGAAATGTTTAACAACCCCATGCGGCAGGGCCAAACGTTTAAAGAAATGACTTATGGTAGATGTCCACCACTAAAGCTATTACCCTTTGCTGTTAGCTATGCTGATCCTGCTACATCTAACAATGACAAACCCTCATTAAAATCACGTAAACAAAACAGTTGCAAAGTGGTAGTGCTGTTAGGCCACCTGAATGATAAATATTATTTGTACGATGCCTTTGATGATAACATGAGTAACAACCAGTTTATTGATTGCATTTATGAATTGGATAAATCTGTTGGCTCTGCCATACCCATTTACAATGTGATTGAAAACAACACATTACAAGACCCATTTTATGAGCAGGTACTAAAGCCATTAATCTATGCAAAGAAGGCAGAGCATAACAGGGTAACTCCTTTATCTATTACACCTGATACAGATAAGAAAGGAGAAAAATGGACACGTATAGAAGCCACAATGGAACCATTGGTAAGACTGGGTAATTTCATTATCAACATTGATAAAAAAGAAAACCCACACATTAAAAGAGTGGTAGCGCAATTTTTAACAGCACACCCAAACAGTAAAGAATTGGGTGGCCCTGATGCTATACAAGGCGGCGTGGAATTTATAAAAAAGAAACTGGCAGAACTGGCTCCACAATCCACCGCCTGGGGCAATC
>JAYVGA010000102.1:0-8313 GCA_043772635.1 Chitinophagaceae bacterium | reverse complement strand
TAATAATTCGTGGAACCGCTGGGATTATTTATATGGCAATCCTTATTCTTTAAACAACGATTATTATTACTGGAACAGCCCATACTACCGCTACAACCGTTTTAATTCTTTTAGCAACAACAGGAGCACAAGATATTATTACGATAATATTTTAATTGTGAGTTTAGACAGTTCTTTAAAACTTAAATGGAATAATGTAATACTCAAAAGCCAGATGGATATTGACGATGACAGTTATTTATCTTACGCCACTATGAACGCAGGTGCAGAAATAAATTTTTTGTTTATAGAAAAAGAAAGAAACAACCAGATCATCAGTAACCACAGCATATCTACTTATGGCAAGCTATACCGCTATCCTACATTAAAAAGCCGGGAATCTGGTTACCAGTTTATGCCCCGGCTGGCAAAACAGGTGGGCGCCAGGCAAATGATAATGCCCTGTGTGTACAGGGGGAGTATATGTTTTGCAAGGGTAGATTTTTGAAATAGATAGCCTGGTTTTTCTTAAATTTTTTTCCTTCTCTTTTATTGCTCATTTTTGCAGCAGTAAAATCCTTATACACCATTTAACTATAACCAAAAGTGACGGGCAGATTTAAAGCCAACAATCCAACTAATAATTTTTTGCTGCTGGTTTATGGCCTACTGCTAAAGTTGCCGCTGTTTTTAAATCCCCGTGTGCCGGAGATGCAAAGTGCCGATGGGCCATTGTACAGCTCCTTAATAATTGTTTTAAAGGGAGCTTTCGCCGGTTTCCCGGCCATGTTCAGCATCATCACTTTTATTTTATTGTATATCCAGGCCATAGGGTTTAATAAAGCAGTTAACGATCATCGTATGCTGCAAAAGCCCAACTACCTTACCGGCATGGCTTACCTGCTTATTACTTCGCTTTTCAGCGAATGGTTTTCTTTATCTGCGGCGCTTATAGTAAATACTATGCTTATTTGGGTATGGTCTAAATTATGTACACTGCATAATAATCCAGCTGCCAAAACAACCATTTATAATATCGGGCTGGTTATAGGTATTGCCTGTTTTTTTTATTATCCTGCCATTATTTTTACATTGCTTTTTATAGCAGGTATCGCTATCATCCGCCCGTTTAAACTAAATGAGTGGTTGATAGGCCTTACAGGTATAATTACCAGCTTTTATGTTTATGCAGCCTGGATATTTTTAAGTGGTCAGTGGACAACTTTCCACTTTCCTCAAATAAGTATTTCAATCCCGGTTTTTTTTGAAACAAAGTGGGCTTTGGCCGCCATATTATTAGTGGTTCTTACTATGCTGTTGGGTGTTTTTTTTATACAGCAAAATATGCGCAGGCAAATAGTGCAAACCCGCAAAAGCTGGTATTTGGTTTATTTGTACCTGCTGGTAGCATCGTTTGTACCATTTATAAATGCAACCGGCAGTTTTTCAAGCTGGATATTGATTGCAGTTCCTGTTTCCCTCGTTACAGCCAGTGCGCTTTTTTATCCTGATAAAAAATGGTTTCCACTGGCCATTCAATGGGGCATGGTGGCCATATGCATAGCGGTAGGGTATTTGGTTAAATAAAATTGGTTTTGGAGTTGTATTTTTGCCGCTCAAACCTGAGGGTTAGATTAAAAAATATTTCAAACTAAAATGCTCCTGCTTTTCCTTAGAAGCTGTTTATAATGATTGTATTATATTTTTTGGCCAAAAGTGGCCGGTGGGGACACCGGCCACGGCGGATCGCCGCCGTTCGTGGGACACGAACGGTTTACATTGTGAATATAAATTCTTTTTTTAAACAGCTTCTTGGTAAAAAAAACATCCAGGGGATCATATAAACTTTTAAAACATGAAATTTGGCGTTGTTGTTTTTCCGGGTTCTAATTGCGACCGGGATATGATGGAAGCTTTGGAGAATGATTTAAACCAGGAAGTAATTCCGCTATGGCATAAGGATAAGGACATCAGCATGTTTACTACCGATGATTGTATGGTATTGCCCGGCGGTTTTAGTTATGGCGATTACCTGCGTTGCGGTGCTATTGCACGTTTTAGCCCCATGATGCAAAGTGTTATTGAATTTGCAAATAAGGGCGGCAAAGTATTGGGCGTATGTAATGGCTTTCAGATATTATGCGAAAGCGGTTTGCTGCCGGGAATTTTGCTGCGTAATGCTAACCAAAAATTTATCTGCAAAAATGTATTTATAAAAAATGGTACAGGCAATGCTTTAAAAATTCCGATAGCCCATGGCGAAGGAAGGTATTATGCCAGCAATGAAGTACTGCAAAAACTGCAGGTTAACAACCAGGTAATTTACCGTTACTGCAGCCAGGAAGGAGAGGTTACAGACGAGAGTAACCCCAACGGTGCTATTAATAATATTGCCGGTATTTGCAACAGTGCAAGAAATGTTTTTGGTATGATGCCTCACCCGGAGAGGGCATGTAGCCAAAGTTTGCACAATGTTGATGGTAAGGAGGTATTTAAAGCCTTATTTGGTCTTTCATAGTTTTTAATTAACATCTGTTAACAACCCAAAATCCGTAACTGTTATAAGTTTGTATATTAATAAAACAACCGATAAAATATTATCATGAAAAAAATTTATTTAATACTGTTCTCTGTTTTTTTTACCGGCATTGTATATGCACAAATAGAAAACCCGGTAAAATGGTCTTATACCGCAAAAAAAATTTCTGATAAAGTGTACGACATTTATGTAACCGCCACTTTAGATGCTAAATGGC
The DNA here is from genome assembly GCA_043772635.1 of Chitinophagaceae bacterium. Lineage (GTDB taxonomy): Bacteria > Bacteroidota > Bacteroidia > Chitinophagales > Chitinophagaceae > Ferruginibacter. The sequence continues at coordinate 5,578 of JAYVGA010000102.1, read as the reverse complement.
ATATATACGCACAGGATGCAGGCGAAGGGCCAGAGCCTACTACCTTAAGCTTTGGTAAAAATCCTTTGTTAAGTTTAGATGGAAAAGTTAAAGAAGATGGCAAGCTGGAAAAACAATATGATAAAAATTTTGGATCTACCCTGAAGTTTTACAGCCAGAAAGTAAGTTTTGTGCAAAGGGTAAAACTAAAATCTCCTGTGGCTACAGTTGTAAAAGGAAGTATAACTTATATGGTGTGTAACGATAGCAAATGTTTGCCTCCCAAAGAAATTCCGTTTACTGTAAAAGTAGCGGGTAAATAATTTTTAATTTTGTATGAGTCCCGATTTTATCGGGATTTTTTTTAAATCTATTTTTACCATGCGTTTATTTTCTGCTTTTGTCCTTATCGCCGGGTTGGTATTTTTTTCTTTTACATCTGCTGCACAGGATAGCCTCAATATTAACTGGTCGTCCCAGTCTGTAAAAAAAACTGGTGGCAGTTATGAAATACTGCTGAGTGGTAAAATAAAAAAAGACTGGCATATTTATGCGCAGGCAGATGTGGTAGATGGCTTAAGTGGTATAGTAACAACCATAAAAGACAGTGCTGTAAAAAAAGGAGAGTTAATTATCAGCTCTGCAATGGAAGATTATAACGATCCCACATTTGAAAACAGAACTAAAAAAATTGTAACACAAAATATAGAAATTAAAATACTCATCAGCATTAGCGGAGCTGTTCCGGCTGCAATAAAACTTCAGTTGAATTATGAAACAGGTTATAAAGACAATTTTATTCCGGAAGAGCAAAACATTATTATAACCCTGGAGGGAGGTGTGGTTGCTGCAACCCATAAAAGGATTTTAATACCCACCATTAATTTAGACAAACCGCTTACCGATTGTAAAGTAGCATCTTCCTCATCCTCTGCATCCGAAACAAAAAGCAAAGGATTACTGACTTTATTTGCTCTGGGTTTTCTGGGTGGACTTGTGGCTTTACTTACGCCATGTGTTTTTCCTATGATACCACTAACTGTTTCTTTTTTTACCAAAAAAGCTACCAACAGAAAAGCCGGTATCCGGAATGCATTTCTTTATGGCTTCTTTATTTTTTTTATTTATGTACTGCTCAGTTTACCTTTTCATTTTTTAGATAGTTTAAACCCGGAGATACTCAATAATATTTCTACCAATGTTTACCTTAATGTTTTCTTCTTTGTAATATTTATTGTTTTTGCATTGTCCTTTTTTGGATTTTATGAAATAACATTACCCGGCAGCCTTAGCAGTGGCGCCGATAGCAAAGCAGGCGCAGGCAATATTGCCGGTATCTTTTTTATGGCACTTACACTGGCGCTGGTTTCATTTTCCTGCACCGGTCCTATCCTGGGTTCTTTGCTGGCGGGCTCTTTATCTGCAGATGGTGGCGCTATGCAACTCACCTCTGGCATGGCGGGTTTTGGTTTAGCCCTGGCTCTTCCTTTTGCACTGTTTGCTTTGTTCCCAAACTGGTTAAACTCTTTGCCAAAATCGGGTGGCTGGTTAAATACCGTAAAAGTTGTTTTAGGATTTATAGAACTGGCCCTGGCCTTTAAATTTTTATCCAATGCAGATTTGGTGATGCATTGGGGTTTACTAAAAAGAGAAATTTTTATAGGTATATGGATATTAATATTTGCAGGATTAACCCTGTATCTTTTTGGTCTTATCAAATTTAAACACGACTCTCCCATAAAAAAATTGCCCCCCATCAGATTGATACTCGCTATCATTACCGGGTTATTTACTTTGTACCTGGTGCCTGGTGTTACCAATACAAAATGGGCCAACCTTTCTTTAATAAGCGGGTTTCCGCCTCCATTGTATTACAGCATCTACCATAAAAATTCTGAGTGTATTCTTTCTTTAAACTGTACCAAAGATTATGAAACAGGATTGCGTATGGCCAGGGAACAAAATAAACCCATGCTGATAGATTTTACCGGTTATGCCTGTGTAAACTGCCGCCGTATGGAAGAAAATGTGTGGACAAAGCCTGATGTGTATAAACTTCTGAAAGAAAAATACATCATTGTTTCATTATATGTAGATGATAAAAAAGAACTGCCTCTTGCAGAGCAGTTTACTTATACTACAAAAGATGGCCAGCAAAAAGAAATAGTAACCGTAGGAGATAAGTGGGCCACTTTTGAAACAGAAAATTTTAAAAACAATGCACAACCCTGGTATGCCATTTTAAATACCAACGAAGAATTATTAACCCATCCTGTGGGTTATGTGCCCGATGATAAGGAGTACCTGCAATGGTTGCAGTGTGGTGCAGATGCGTTTTATAAAAAGGCGAATAAATAATATTTTACTTTTCATCAAACCTTACACATTCATCCAGTTCTTTTTGCGTATAAGCCAGTTTGTATTGTTTTAAAACCTCAGCCGGTACACCATTCCATTGGTTGGGTGTGTTGCCTGCATAACCAATATCTTTTACTCCAATTGGCGAAGTATAAAAACCGCTGGCTGTAAGATTTCTCATTAAAGAAAAAAATGCAACTCCCTGGCTCATATCTGGTGCTGCTTTTTTTGGGTAGGCAATCATATCTACCATTTGTATCTGTTGCTGCTGGCTGCAATGAGCAAAATCTTTTTCATACCGGTTAAGGCATTGCATATCTAACCAGCGCAGCCCGCCTTTCATAGGTATTTGATGGGCGGGCATATCTTTTACAATAAATGCAATAAACTCCGGCACTTTGGCATCGCTGGCACTGCCGCTCACCGCATCTTTGGGTATAATAATATCTGCAAGTATGCTTATGGCAGCCATTTCTGCAGGGGTAAAAAAATCTGCTTTAGCCAAAAGAGATTTTTCATATTCCAGTTCTGCAGGGTTGCGGTCAAGGTTAAATTCAGGTGCTTTATCAGCTACTGTATTTTTTTTATCATCAGTGCTGCATCCAGCCATTACCGCAGGCGCAGCTATGGCACCTGTAGCTATTACTTTTAATAATTTTCTTCTGTCCATTTTTTAAAATGTTTTTATTTTAAAATATTTTTTTGAATTCATCATCTCCGGCTCCGCATGTATTTATTAAAATTGTATGTTGAGCATTGAATATTGAACATTTTCTTTTGATAAATCAAAATCAAGCCACTTAAAGATTATTCTTTTTCATTTCATCAATAATATATTCCGATGCTCTCATACTAAGTGCAAGTATGGTCCAGGTAATATTTTTATCTGCCTGGCTCACAAACTGTCCGCCATCTACACAAAATAAATTTTTACAGTCATGCGCCTGGCTGTGTTTATTTAATGCTGATTTTTTAGGATCATTCCCCATTCTTACCGTGCCCCCTTCATGAATAATTTCGCCAGGTTTGCTAAGACCCCAGTTATTTTTTTCATCATCATCGCCACCCCAGGTAACCACTGCGCCCATATTATGCATTACTTCTTTAAAAGTTTCCTTCATGTGTTTGGCCTGTTTTATTTCATGCTCACTCCACTTTACATTAAACTTTAAAACGGGTATGCCATATTTATCTACCGTGTTTTCGTCTATTGCACAATAATTACTTTCAAGCGGTATAGCTTCTCCACGGCCACCCATGCCCACACCGGCACCATAAAAATGGCGGTAATCTTCTTTTAATGATGCACCGTAGCCGCCTGCTTCTTTTTGTTTTCCTTTTACAATATATTTTCCGTTCAGGTTTTCTATACCCCAGTTAAAACCATAACTGGGCTGGCTCATGCCGCCCCAATATTCTATATGATATCCCCGGGGGAAATCTAATTTTTTATTATCTAACCACCAGGGAGAATAAATGTGCATACCCCCTACGCCATCTTCATTGTATCTTTTCCGGTCAAACAATTCTGGCAGCACACCACCCAATGCAGCACCTGTAGAATCATGTAAATATTTACCCACCACATCGCTGCTGTTGGCCAGCCCGTTGGGGTGGCGCTGCGATTTTGAATTCAGCATCAGCCTTGCACTTTCGCAGGCGCTTGCAGCAAGTATCACCACTTTGCCGCTTACCTGGTACTCCATCATATCATCTTTTAATATGTAAGAAACCCCCGTGGCCAGCCCATCTTTATTGGTAAGCACTTCTCTTGCCATGGCATTAGCCACCACATCTACATTACCTGTTTTCATGGCCGGGTAAATTAAAACATTGGGCGATGAAAAATCGGCCTTGGCCATACTGCAGTTTCTGCCGCACTGGCCGCAAAAAAAACAAGGGCCTCTGCCTGCATCGTTCTCTATACTTTTAGTAAGAATAGAAAGCCTTGAAGGAATTACATTAACTCCTGCCTGGCCTGCAGCATTTTTTATAAACAGTTCATGCAGCCTGGGTTTTGGGGGAGGAAGAAAAAAACCATCGGGATCATTATCCAGCCCTTCGTTGGTACCAAACACACCAATGAGTTTATCTACTTTATCGTAATACGGTTTTATATCTTCATAACCAATCGGCCAGTCATCGCCCAGGCCATCTATACTTTTTCTTTTAAAATCTTTTGGGCCAAAACGCAGCGAAATTCTTCCCCAGTGGTTGGTGCGGCCACCCAGCATTCTTGCCCTCCACCACATCCAGTCTGTTCCTTCTTCTTTGGTAAAGGGTTCACCTTCCAAACTCCAGCCACCATAGCAGGCATCAAAATCTCCAAAGGGCCGCATTACAGTACTGGCGCCACGGCGGGGGCTATCCCATGGATTTTTTAACTGTGTAATATTTTTTTGCGGGTCGTACATGTAGCCCGCTTCTATAATGCACACTTTAAACCCGGCTTTAGCAAGTGTGTAAGCAGCCATGCCGCCACCTGCTCCGGAACCTACAATTACAACATCGTATTGTTTAGGTTGTTTTTTAATCTGTAAATCTCCCATACAGTAAAAAATTTTTTAGTAATAAAACAAAATTTACAGCATTTTTTTTACATCAATAAAAAAACCTCCACAAATGGAGGCTTTTTTATTAAAATTTGGGGGAAACAAAACCTTAGATGGTATTATAATGCAATTTGTTTTTCTGTCATCATTTTGCGCAGGTTAATTAAACCATAACGCATTCTGCCCAGGGCAGTATTAATGCTGCATTTGGTAAGGGCAGAAATTTCTTTAAAGCTTAAATCTGCGTAATGGCGCATAATAATAACTTCACGCTGGTCTTCGGGCAAAAGATCAATCATTTTCCTGATCTTGTCATGCGTTTGTTCTGCCATCATCCGCTGATCGGCACCGGCTTCAAAAAAATTAAGTACTTCAAAAATATCACGGTCATCGCTGGTTTTAATGGCGGGACTACGTTTTACTTTTCTAAAATGATCTACACAAAGATTGTGTGCAATTCGCATGGCCCATGGTAAAAATTTTCCCTCATCTGTGTAACGGCCACCTCTCAGGGTGTCTATAATACGGATGAAAACGTCCTGGAAAATATCTTCGGCCAGGTACTTGTCTTTTACAAGTAAATAAATAGAGGTGTAAATTTTGTCCTTGTAACGTACTACTAAAGTTGCAAGGGCATCAGCGTCGCCATTCATGTACAGATGTACGAGCTGTTGGTCAGTCAGGTTGTT
>JAYVGA010000101.1:0-6620 GCA_043772635.1 Chitinophagaceae bacterium | reverse complement strand
AAAAAGCTATGTGAAACGACTTTCACATAGCTTGTATCAAAATCAATCCTGTATTGAATTACAGGCGATTTTACCAACTATTTTTCAGTATTATACCTTGATTTATAATCTATCAAAGATTAAAACACTTCCCAATAGAGCATACACTTCAATTTCAGATTCCCCCTTCAGGGGCAGGGGGCTTAACATTCACTCAAACTTATCGGCACGTTTACCGCCAGGCCACCATCAGAAGTTTCTTTATACTTACTGTTCATATCAAGAGCAGTATCCCACATCGTTTTTATTACACCATCAAGGCTTACTTTGGCAAAATCCGGGCTGCTCTGCAGCGCAAGCTGGCTGGCGGTTATAGCTTTAATTGCACCCATAGTGTTGCGTTCTATACAGGGAATCTGCACCAGGCCGCCAATAGGATCGCAGGTCATACCCAGGTGATGTTCCATAGCAATTTCTGCCGCCATCAAAGCCTGTCTTTGTGTGCCGCCCATGCATTCGGTTAATGCAGCCGCTGCCATAGCACTACTCACTCCTATCTCTGCCTGGCATCCGCCCATGGCCGCAGAAATGGTAGCGCCTTTTTTAAAAATGCTGCCTACTTCTGCAGCCGTTAATAAAAATTGTACAATTTTTTCTTCGCTGTCTCCATCACAAAAAATAATATAGTATTGCAACACCGCAGGTATTACGCCGGCTGCACCATTGGTGGGTGCCGTTACCACCCTGCCAAAAGATGCATTTTCTTCATTTACTGCCAGTGCAAAACAACTTACCCAGTCAAGTATATAGTTAAACTGAAGCCCCCCTTCTTTTATCGCTTGTGCCCAACCGTTATAGTTACTGCAGTTTTTATCTTTTAATAGTTTTTTGTTCAAAGCTGCGGCCCTTCTTTTTACCTGCAGGCCACCGGGCAGGTAACCCTGTGCATAACAACCCCGGTACATACATTCTTTCATCACCCGCCAAATATTAAGCAATCCCTGGTTTGTTTCTTCATCGCTGCGCCAGGTACTTTCATTTTCCAACACTACTTCGCTAATGGCCATACCGGTTTTGCGGCACCAGTGCAAGAGCTCTTCCGATGTGTTTATTGGAAAAGGCAGTACTGCACTTGCATTGCCCGCTTTGGCTTCTCCTTCCTGCTGCACAAAACCACCACCTACAGAATAATAAGTTTCTGCAATGGTTTCACCATTTTTTAATTCTACTAAAAAAGTTAAAGCATTGGGATGATAAGGGAGAGATTCCGCATACAGGAATTCTATATCTTCTGCGGCATCAAAATCAATTTCATGCCTGCCGGCCAGCAATATTTTTTTCATTGCCTTAATGTCGTTAATCTTTGCAGCAATGCTGTTCACATCAAAGGTTACGGGGTCATCGCCGCTAAGGCCAAGCTGCACGGCTATACCTGTACCATGCCCTATGCCGGTTTTAGCAAGAGAGCCATAGAGCAACACTTCAAGCCTTATCACATTATTCAGGATATTTTTTTTTGCAAGTGAGGCTGTAAAATATTGTGCAGCCCGCCAGGGGCCCAGTGTGTGGCTGCTGCTGGGGCCTACGCCAATCTTAAACATATCAAAAACAGAAATGGCTTCGTGGCTCACTTAAAATATTTTATTTATAAAAGTTGAATGCAGATAAGAAGAGATTGCAGAGAAAATATAATCCACGCAGAGGAGCAGAGATCGCAGAGAAAAAAAAATTATCAAACTCCACTGCGTACGATGCGCCTGTTCGTGCCTGGTTCAAGAAAAAAATCCACGCAGAGGGTAAAGATCGCTTAAAAAAAATATTATCTATCTCCCCTGCAATCTCTGCCCCCTGAGTACCTTCTCTCAAAAAAATTCTTTATTCAACCCCTCTGCTTACTCTGCCCTCTGCGTGCCTTTTCATCTTTTTTGCTTACTCTGCTCCTCTGCGTGTCATATCTTCTCACTCTCTGCGTGCTTTCTTATTGCACATTTACCAGTTCAATTTCAAATTTTAAATAGGAATTTGCAGGAATTCTTATATTGGTATCGCTGGGATAGTTTCTGCTTCCATATGCCAGCGAAGGTGGAATATACAAGGTTATTTTACCACCGTTTTTTATTAAGGGCAAACCTTTTTGCCAGCCTGCAATAACTTCTCCCAAACTAAAATTTGAACCCGGAGATCCTGCCGGTGTAGCATCAAAAATTGCACCGCCTGGTATAAAAGAACCGGTATATTTTGCTGATACATAAGAACACACCGTAGGGGTGCTTCCTGTGCCTGCCTGGGTTATAGTATAAAAAAATCCGCTGGAATCTTCCATTGCAGTAATACTATTACCGGATAAATAATTTCTAAGATAGGTTTTTTCTGAGGAGGGTGCAATTGCAGCAGAAACGGTGAAAGTACATTTGTCTTCCTTTTTGCAGGAACTAAATAAAAACGGTACGGCCAATAATAAAACCAAAAATCTTTTCATACTAATTTGTTTCTTGTTAGAGATAATGTTTATTCCTCTTAGAGATAATTTTTTAAGCATTTGCTGCTTGTGCCTTCTTTTGTTTATACAGTAATTCTTTGTACAGCTGTTCGTTCATTTCCCATTTAAAATGCATGCGAAAATAAGAGAAAAAAAAGATACAGATTAATACAGCAATTATTATGGTAACAAAAGTGCCGGGAGTAGTGCTGGATATTTTTGTATACCACACCGGAAAATAAATATATACCGAAAGGATAAATAAAATAATTGGAAGTCCAAACATCATAGCCATAGGCAAACCCCGCAGGAGCTTACTGGTAAAACTACTATGAGGTATGCGGTATGTTTCCCAGTAGGTAATAAATGCAAGTTCTTTTTCGGTTAACATGCCACAAAAATAATGCAAATGAACCGTTTACTTGGCTATATTCTTATTTATAGGTAGGTTTGTTGCATATAAAAACGCTAAATGAAAATAGAACAACTGCTCGTTCAATACCTGTACAACAATAAAAAAGTATCTCTCCAGGATATAGGAATTTTTACCCTTTCGCCAGATGTTGTAATGCCGGCAGAAAGTGACAAAGAAACCATACTGCCCGAAAATGCCATACAGTTTGAGTACAACAGCAAGGCAGAAAAAGATGAAGGACTTATTGATTTTATTGTGGCCCACAGCCGGAAAATAAAACCACTGGCCACTTCCGACCTTGAATCCTACACCATGCTTTCCCGCCAGTTTCTTAATCTGGGAAAACCAATGGAAATAGAAGGCCTGGGCACATTAATTAAAAGCCAGGATGGCATTTATGAATTTTCGCAGGGGCATACCGTTAATCCAAAACTGGAAAACCAGGCGATAAGAATTAAAGAAAAAGTGGAAGAGGAAATTTCTTTTAGTACGCCTCCCAAAGAAGTAAAGACCAGCAGGAGTTTACTGCTCATGCTGGGAGTGCTGCTGCTGGTTGGCGTAGCCGGAGCTTTGTATTATTTTTTGGCGTACAATAAAAATACCGACATCCCGGTAGAAGATACGCAGATGGTAATTCCTGTAACAGACACTTTAAATAAAACTACGGATGTAACCACCAATACTGATACTTCATTAATGCAAAAAACAGATTCTTTAAAAACCGTGGCGGCTACACCTGCGCAAACAAATGATGGATATAGTTTTAAAATTGTGTTGAAGGAATATCCTACAAAGATTGCTGCAGATAAAGCTTTTGCTAAATTATCCAGTTACGGACATACTTTAATTGTTGTTCAAAAGGATTCTTCTACTTATAAACTATCCATGCCATTTACTTCGCCTCTTTCAGATACAGCAAGGGCAAGAGACTCACTGAAGATATTTTTTGGTGGAAGACCATATATAGATTTGTAATACCTGCTGAATTTTATTTTATGCAAAAATGCTGTAACGCAAATTTGAGTAAAGCTAAAAGTTGGGCGGTATAAAATAGATAAACCACAATGATTGCTTTTGTAAAACGTTTTGCAACACCTCTTTTTTTTATAACCATGCTGGCTTTTATTGCCGGTGTGTTTTTTAAAAATGAAATGATAGCGGTGGAAACCAAACCCCTTCTTATACCTATTTTACTGATATTGGTTTTTGTGAGCGTCCGTTCATGCCGCAGCAAAAATATTATTCTTGCTGCATTATTTTTTTCTTTTGCCGGCGATGTATTCCTGCTTTTTGAATATAAAAATGCCGGGTTTTTTATACCCGGGCTGGCTTGTTTTTTATTTACACATATTTTGTACATTGTTTATTTCTTATCTGTAAAACCCATCAGAATTTCATTGCTTAAAACTGCGCCATACCTTGCTGTTATTGTAGCAGCTTATGGGTTTCTTTTATTGTACATTTTATTTCCTTATTTGGGGGCGCTTAAAATTCCTGTAATTATTTATGCTGCAATCATTCTTTGCATGCTGCTGAGCATACTGCATATTTATAAAAGAGTTTCTCCCCAGGCAGGCAAACTGTTTATTGCAGGCGCTTTGTTTTTTATATTATCGGATAGCCTGCTGGCTTTTAATAAATTTCATACTTCCTTACAGCATTTTTCATTTTTAATTATCCTTACCTATTGTGTGGCGCAATGGCTGATAGTGAAAGGGTTTTTAAAATCGCAGAAGTACTAAGGATAAACACGCTGAAGAACCAATAAGATTTTAAAAAGAATTTTAATACAGGCAAATTTTATAATAAAAAATCCTTTATCATTGTTATTCAAAACCAAAAAACTAAATTATGGAAAAACAGGAATCTAATTACAACCTCGTTGACTGGTGGAAAAAAGTTGTATTTAAAAATTATGCAAACTTTACCGGCAGGGCCAGGAGGGCAGAATACTGGTATTATGTTTTAGGGAATTTTTTATTGATCATCCCTTTTTATATTATTGCAATTGTTGGTCTTTCCAGCGACAGCAGTAGTTTATCCATTTTAGGATTTGCAGTTTATGGGTTAGTTGTGCTTGCTACTTTAGTGCCCACTTTAGCAGTATCTGTAAGGCGGTTGCATGATTTAAATAAAAGCGGTTGGTTTTACTTTATAGCACTTATACCATTGATAGGTTCAATTATTTTATTGGTATGGTTTTTTACAGATGGCGAAAGGTTTGCAAATAATTATGGAAGCGACCCTAAAAATTTAAACGATATACAGTTTGACTTTGAACAAACGACCTAATTAATATTTTAAAATGCAAAAACAAAGCCTTACTTATAAATTGTAAGGCTTTGTTTTTATATAATCAAATCAGTTTGTTTTTTTATAATTATTCTTATAAAAACTTTTACGCTGCAATAAAAGCTGCTTAATGGTTTGCAGTACAAGGGAGTGACCCCTATGCAAGCATAGGGGCAAGCTACAACGATGATGACCAAAGAAATACAGCCTGTGACCATAAAAAAACCCGCTGCTATTTGCAACGGGATTTTTTTATTTTTATCTCAGCGCCAATAACTATTGACTGCTGACTAATGACTCTTTTAATAACCCATACCACCCATATCAGGAGCACCATGGTTATGCGGCGCTTCTTCTTTTGGTCTGTCGGCTATTACACATTCGGTAGTTAACAACATACCTGCAATAGAAGCGGCGTTTTCCAAAGCTACACGGCTCACTTTTGTAGGATCTATTACACCAGCCTTAAAGAGATTTTCGTAAATCTCTGTTCTTGCATTAAAACCATAATCGCCTTTACCTTCTTTTACTTTTTGCACCACGATAGAACCGTCAATACCCGCATTTTCTGTTAAGCAACGCAGCGGCTCTTCCAAAGCACGGCGTACAATTGCCATACCTGTTTGCTCATCTGCAATCTGTCCTTTTACTTTTGGCTCCAGGCTTGCTACTGCACGAATGTAAGCTACACCACCACCAGGTACAATACCTTCTTCTACAGCAGCACGGGTAGCATGCAATGCATCATCTACACGGTCTTTCTTTTCTTTCATTTCCAGTTCGGTAGCAGCACCTACATACAATACAGCTACACCACCAGCAAGTTTAGCCAGGCGTTCCTGTAGTTTTTCTTTATCGTAATCGGATGTAGTATTTTCTACCTGCGCTTTAATTTGATTTACCCTTGCAGTAATATCTTTTTTTACGCCTTTACCACCTACGATGGTTGTGTTGTCTTTATCAATAGTTACAGATGCAGCCTGGCCAAGATAAGTAAGGTCTACATTTTCTAAATTGTAACCCTGCTCTTCGCTTACTACAATACCTGCAGTAAGAATAGCTACGTCTGTCAGCATTTCTTTTCTTCTGTCGCCAAAACCTGGTGCTTTTACTGCTGCTACTTTAATAGTGCCACGCAGTTTGTTTACCACCAGTGTAGCCAGTGCTTCACCTTCCAGGTCTTCTGCAATAATTAATAATGGGCGGCCGCTTTGAGCAACTTTTTCCAGTATATGCAGAATATCTTTCATGGCAGATATTTTCTTATCATAAATAAGAATGTATGGATTCTGCAATTCGGCCTGCATTTTTTCGCTGTTGGTTACAAAGTACGGAGACACATAACCACGGTCAAACTGCATACCTTCTACAATATCTACAGTGGTATCAGTTCCTTTTGCTTCTTCTACAGTTATTACACCTTCTTTACCTACTTTGGCAAAAGCTTCGGCAATT
>JAYVGA010000100.1:0-2852 GCA_043772635.1 Chitinophagaceae bacterium | reverse complement strand
CCAACTGAGCTATCACACCATCCTGCATTTCTGCAAAATCCCTTTCGGGGTTGCAAAAATAAGGGGATTTTGTTTAAATAAGAAAGTTTTTTAGAAGTTGCAAAAACGATCTACTACTGAAATTTTACATTCTTCGGAAACGGGTACTTCCATTATTCATTCGATATTTATCCATTATCATTTAAACTACTCATATCTATCACAAACCTGTATTTCACATCTGCTTTCAGTATCCGCTCATATGCTTCATTTATTTTATCAATAGAAATCATTTCTACATCGCTGGTAATATTATGCTCACCACAAAAATCCAGCATTTCCTGGGTTTCCTTTATGCCCCCAATAAGAGAGCCCGCTATAGACCGCCTGCCCATGATGAGAGAGAAACCACTTATAGCCGAAGGCTCAGGAGGTGCGCCTACCAATACCATCGTACCATTAGTATGCAGTAAACCCAGCAGCGCATTGTAATCGTTAGGGGCAGATACGGTATTTAAAATAAAATCAAAATGACCGGCAAAAGATTTCATTTTATCTGCATTGCGGCTGTTTACAAAATGATGCGCCCCCAGTCTTTTTGCATCCGCTTCTTTATTATCTGATGTACTCAATACTGTTACCTCTGCACCAAAAGCTACAGCCAGCTTTACACCCATATGGCCCAGTCCGCCTAAACCTACAACGGCTACTTTTTGCCCGGGTCCTGCATTATATCTTCGTAAGGGAGAATAAGTTGTTATGCCTGCACAAAGCAGTGGAGCTACAGCTTTTAAATCCAGGTTATGGGGTATGTGTAAAGTAAAACTTTCGTCCACTACAATTTGTTTGCTGTAGCCACCATAGGTAGGCTGGCCATTTTTATCCATGCCATTATAAGTGCCCACCATTCCATTTTCGCAAAACTGTTCGTCGCCGGCGGCACACTGCGGGCAGGTACGGCAACTGTCTACCATGCAACCAACTCCTGCCAGGTCGCCCACTTTAAAGTTTTTTACATGATCGCCTACGGCAGTAACCCTTCCTACTATTTCATGGCCGGGCACCATTGGGAAAATAGAATTGCCCCATTCGTTTCTTGCCTGGTGAATATCTGAATGGCATACGCCACAATATAAAATTTCTATCTGCACATCATGTGCGCCGGTATCTCTGCGGGCAATAGAAAATGGAGCCAACGCTGCATCGGCAGCAGGGGTTGCATAAGCGCTTACGTTTGTCATTATTTAATTTATTTTGTTGTTGAGAGAAAGATATATGATAGGTGATGTTTAAAGGTCTTTAACAAAGCCTGTAAATAATTGTTCATTAAATAAAAGATAGAAATACCAGGTAAAAAAACTCTCCTCATCATGTTGCTGAAGGAAGGCAATAACTATTAAAAATATCTTTTAAAAAATTTAAATCTCTTTAATTAAAAACTATCTCACAATGACTTACTGGCAAATTACTTTTGACTAAAAAAAAACATCAACATTAGTTACCGTATTCGCACAAAAATTTTATCCGCATAAGTTTCAGCTGTTCCCAGTTAAAATTACTTTCTGCCAGTTCTTCCTGTGCCACCTGCAGCGAAGAGGTTTCGCAGCTTTTAAAATATTCTATTATTTCTTCCTGGTCGTATTCATCTACCATTTCATCAATAGCATAATTAAGATTTAGTTTGGTGCCGCTGGCTACAATGGTTTCCATTTCTTCCAGCAGCTCATCCAGTTTAAGATCTTTGGTTTTTGCAATGGTTTCCAGTGGTATTTTTTTATCTACATTTTGAATGATAAAGATTTTATTGTTATTGCGGTTGGCCACAGTTCTCATTACAAAATCATCAGGCTTTATAATATCATTTTCCTCTACATAAGCCACAATAACATCTAAAAAGGGTTTGCCGTACCGCAGCGATTTTCCTTTGCTCACACCACTTATTTTTTCCAGTTCGGCCACACTGGTAGGATACATCGTAGCCATATCTTCCAGCGAGCTTTCCAGGAAAATAACAAAGGGGGGGAGATTTTTTTCTTTGGCCACTTTTTTACGGAGATCCTTCAGCATTTCCAGCAGCTTTTCATCTACAGCACCATTGGCTTCTGCCATAGCTTCGTTAGCCTCATCATCTGCATTGGCATCTTCAAATAAATTGTTGAGCACAATTTTAAAGCTGCCTGGTTTTTTAAGAAAGGCATCGCCTTTTTTGGTAAACTTCAACAGGCCATATTCTACAATATCTTTTTCAAGTAAACCCTGCAGCAGCATTTGCCTTATAAGGCTGCTCCAAAAATGTGGTTCTTTATCATTACCCGATGCAAATGCATCCAATGCTCCGTGGCGGTACATGAGTACCTGCGGTGTAGCTTTTCCGGTAAGGATAAGCAGCACATATTCTATAGCAAAATGCTCGCCCAGCGCTTTTACTGTTTTTAAAACGGTAACCGCATCTGCCTTTGCTTCTATTTGTTCTTTGGGGTTAAGGCAGTTATCGCAATGGCCGCAGCTTTTGGCATCATTAAATTCTTCGCCAAAATAATACAATAATGTTTTGCGGCGACACACGCTGCTCTCGGCATAAGAAACGGTTTCATTAATAAGTTGTGCGCCCACTTCCCTTTCACTTAATGGTTTGTCACGCATCAGGTGTTCCAGCTTGCTCACATCTTTATGAGAGTAATACAAAATACATTTTCCTTCCATACCATCACGGCCAGCCCGGCCTGTTTCCTGGTAATAATTTTCTATAGATTTTGGTATGTTATAATGAATTACAAAACGGATATCGGGTTTATCTATACCCATCCCGAAGGCAATGGTGGCAACAATTACATACACTTCTTCATTTAAAAACTGGTCCTGGCGTCTTGCCC
>JAYVGA010000099.1:0-7070 GCA_043772635.1 Chitinophagaceae bacterium | reverse complement strand
CCACCATGTACCAGCAATGGCAGGGGCGAACCATGGCCGGTACTTTCTTTGGCACATTCATTATTTAGTACCAATATTCTTCCATGATGTGTGGCTGCACCCAATACATATTGTTTGGCTACAGATGCACTGGCCGTAACAATAGAAGAACATAAACTGCCCTTTCCTTTTTTACTTAATGCAATAGCATCGTCTGTATTTTTATAAGGCATGATGGTACTTACGGGACCAAAAGCTTCTATATTGTGTGGCTCTTCTGCAATAAAAGGGTTGTGGTTCATTAATAAAATGGGGCTTAAAAAAGCGCCTTCTTTTGCATCTGCATCAATAACGCTTACACTATCCAGCGAGCCATAAATAATTTGTGATGATGCCAGCAACTTTTGCACCTGGCTTCTTACTTCTCCTCTTTGTTCTTCCCCTGCAAGAGAACCCATTCTCACTTTTTCATTCATCGGGTTTCCTATCAGCGTTTTACCAAGTTCGGTTATCAATACTTTGGAAATGTCTTCTATCTTATTTTCCGGTACAAAAATTCTGCGTATGGCTGTACACTTTTGCCCTGCCTTTACGGTCATTTCTTTTTTTACTTCTTTTATAAAAAGATCCCATTCCGGCTGGCCTGGTTCTACATCGGTACCCAGCACTATACAATTTAAAGAATCAGCTTCCATATTAAAAGGAACAGACTGGCTTAAAATAACGGGATTGGATTTTAGTTTTAACCCTGTAGATGCGGAGCCAGTAAACGTAACCACATCCTGCGATGTAACGTGGCTGAGCATATCTCCTGCACTGCCGCATATTAACTGCAAAGCACCCCCGGGTAAAATAGCAGAAGCAATAATTTCTTTTACTACGGCCTCTGTTAAGTAAGAAGTAACTGTAGCAGGTTTTACCACTGCGGGTATTCCTGCCAATAAGTTTACAGCAATTTTTTCCAACATCCCCCATACCGGGAAATTATACGCATTTATATGCACAGCTACACCTTCTTTGGGTACCAAAATATGGTGGCCCATAAAACTGTTTCCTTTACTCAGCACAACAGGATCACCATCCAGGCAAAAAGTTTCGTCGGGCAATTTTCTGCGCAGCGATGCATTGGAAAAAAGATTGCCAATACCGCCTTCAATATCTATCCAGCTATCTACTCTTGTAGCACCGCTTTGGTAACTGATGGTATAAAATTTTTCTTTGTGCTGCATTAAGTGAAGGGCCAGTGCACGAAGCATGCGGCCCCTTTCCTGGAAAGTCATTTTGCGCAACGCAGGGTTTCCTGTTTGCCTTGCATACTGCAGTATGGCTGCAAAATCCAGGCCCTGCGAAGTGGCACTCACTATAGGTTTACCATTAACGGCATTATACAATTGCTGCCCTTCACCATCGCCTTCTATCCATTTTCCTGTAACGTAATTACCTAGTTTTTGCATCATTATTAATTGAGGCAACAAATCTAAGCAATGAAAAGAAAATTGTAGTTTTATATTCTTAAAATGTAATGTTATGAGCGAAGCAGAAATGAAAAAATCTTTAAAAGAAAAAATTGAAAGCCTTAATGAGAGCCAGTTAAAAGAGGCGGATAAATTTCTTATTAGAATAAACAATATTCCTGTTGGCGACTGGGATCTGGAGGAGCATGTAAAAAATATTATAAGAGAAAGGGAAGAGGTATTAAAAATCTTGCCAAATGATATCTGTCACCCAGGCTATGCCTATCCGCAAAATAGCAATAAAAAATTTGGCCGTTCTGAATGTGATTAGATTTATCAATTCGTTATTAATATCTCAGGGGGAAATTAAGTTCATAAAATAATACCCTTGTTACAAAATAATGTATCTACATGAAAAAAATTCTCTCCTCTTTCCTTATTCTTTCTGCATGCAGCCCTGCAAAAATTAATGACAGTGCCTGCAAAGAAGCAGCTAAAAAAGATTGTGTGTGCACTATGCAATACGACCCTGTGTGCGGATGTGATAATAAAACTTATGGCAACGCATGTGTAGCTGCCTGCGAAGGGGTAAAATCTTTTACCAAAGGAGAATGCCCAACAAAATAATTTTAAGAAATAAAGCCAAACTGGCGCAGGTGATGTCTTACGTGTTTGTAATGCAGCATTACCCATTCATCAAAATTGAGCATTCCAAAAGCCGGGTGCATTGTTTTTTTTGCGGGCTCTTTTTTAAAGTACTCAAAAAAATAACTTACCGTTTCTTTAAGCTGGTCTTTGGCACTTTGTAATGATGCAGTTCTTAAGGGCAGCGGTTCTTCGCCCAGTACTCCTGCAGGTGCTTTGGTGTTTTCTTTAAATTCTTTATTGCTGTATAAAAACTCCCGGTATTTTGGTAGGTGTTCCTCTGGTGTAACTAAAGGAAAAATAATTTTTTCAACAGAGACATTAAAAAAGTCGGTTAAGTGCTCCACCATTTGCTGTGCATTCATTTTGCCCCAAAGCTGCTGGCTTTGTTCAGAAAGACTTTGCATTAACCCAAACATTTCATTCTGCAAAAAAGCTGATTTTTCTTCCATGGTTTTTGTATAAAATAAAAGGCTCTGCAGCAGCACAAATTTTTACCGTAAAATATTTTTTTTAAATTCTGCTGTCAATTTCTTTACACAATCCCTCAAATATTTCGTTGATGGTTCCTTCTCCTTTTACCATCACTACTTTATTAAATTTTATGTAATACTCTGCTACCGCAGTGGTTTTGTTTTGATATTCTGTAATGCGGGATCTTATCACCTGCTCATTATTATCGTCGCTGCGGCCGCTGGTTTCGCCTCTTTTTAATAATCTTTTTACCAGTTCTTCTTCACTTACTTCCAGCGCAAGCATAACAGCAATAGAAGTCTTTTTTAATTCCAGCAGTTTATCCAGTGCTTCAGCCTGGGCAGATGTCCGGGGAAAACCATCAAACAAAAATCCTTTTGCATCAGGGTTTTCATCTACGGCAGAACTAATCATGCCTATAACTACTTCATCAGGCACCAGCTGGCCTTTGTCCATAATATTTTTAGCGGCCAGGCCAAGAGATGTTTGCCTGCTTATTTCTGAACGCAGTAAATCGCCGGTACTCAGGTGCTTTAATCCATACCTTACAATTAGTTTTTCGCTTTGCGTTCCTTTACCACTGCCGGGAGGGCCAAAGAGTATTAAGTTGAACATATTTTATAACTATGCTTTTGGTAATTTTTGGTTTTATAAACAATAGCCGGTTTTTCCAAAGATAACTAAGCATTTGTAATTTGTATACATTTAGTGTTTGGGTATACTAATTACCCATTAATCATACAGCAAATTATTTATACAAGATCTTGTTTTCTCAATTGCATATACCAATATAGCTCAAGTTTTATAAAAATAGTTTCCTGATAATACATATCAAAAAAATTGATTTCCGTTAAAAACTGTTGGCAGTTTATATTCAATTCCTTTTGCAATACAGGTCGTATTAAAGTAATTTTGCCCAGGTTCACTTATCTCCTTCCAAATATAAAAAAATTGTATGAGCGCATTTAAACTCAGTAACCTGGCCGAAACCCTGATAGGTTCTGAAATTGTAAAACTGGGTGGTATTATAAAAGAAAAAATAAAAAATGGCGACCATATTTACAATTATACCATCGGCGATTTTGATTCTTCTCAGTTTCCTATACCCAAGGAGCTGCTCAATGAAATTATTGAAGCATATAAAAAAGGATATACAAATTACCCTGCAGCAGATGGAGAACTGGAGCTTCGTATAGCAGTAAGTAATTTCATTAACAGCCGGGAAGGCATTGATTATTTGCCACAGGAAATATTAATTGCTGCAGGAGGCCGCCCCCTTATTTATGCCATTTACAGGGCCATAGTAGATAAAGGAGATAAAGTAATTTATCCGGTGCCAAGCTGGAATAATAACCACTATGTACACTTTACCCAGGGCGAACATATAATGATAGAGGCTACCAGGGAAAATAATTTTATGCCTACGGCAAACCAGATAAATCCGCATATTAAGGGTGCATCACTCATTGCCGTTTGTTCTCCGCTAAACCCTACCGGCACCACGTTTACAAAAAATGAACTGGAAGCCATCTGCGACCTGGTGATAGAAGAAAATAAACAAAGAAAAGAAGGCGAAAAAAAACTATACCTGCTGTACGACCAGATATACTGGACACTTACTTATGGCCATACCGTACATTACAATCCTGTTTCTTTAAGGCCGGCGATGAAAGAATATACCATTTTTGTAGATGGGATAAGCAAGGCTTTTGCATCTACGGGTGTAAGGGTAGGCTGGGCACTGGGGCCTGCAGAAGTAATTGCAAAAATGAAAGCCATTAACAGCCATTTAGGTTCATGGGCGCCAATGGCAGAACAGAAGGCAGTAGCTAAATTCCTTAACCAGGAAGATGCAGTAAGCAGGTATCTCCTGCATTTTAAAAAAGAATTAGAAATACGCCTTGTGCGCATTTATGAAGGTTTTATGCAATTAAAAAATGCAGGATTTAATGTAGATGCTATTGCCCCGCAGGCCGCAATATACCTGGCCGTTCAGATAAACCTTGCAGGTAAAAAAATGGCAGACGGAAATATACTTACCACGCAGGCAGATGTTACTGCCTATATTTTAAATGAAGCTAAACTGGCCCTTGTTCCTTTCTATGCATTTGGTGCAGATAAAAATAATACCTGGTACAGGCTTAGTGTGGGCTGTTGTAAAAAAGAGGATATAAATGCGATGCTGGAAAAACTTAAAGAGGCACTGGAAAAACTTTCTTAATTCTTATTGTTTAAAAATACAAAGGCTTTTTCTTTACCACTGCGCAGATAATTTTTAATGATCATGTGCTTGCTGATTACTTTGTATTTATTAAGATCAAGAAGCTCGTGTGCAGCTACAACATT
Source organism: Chitinophagaceae bacterium (assembly GCA_043772635.1). GTDB lineage: Bacteria > Bacteroidota > Bacteroidia > Chitinophagales > Chitinophagaceae > Ferruginibacter. The sequence continues at coordinate 2,172 of JAYVGA010000099.1, read as the reverse complement.
ATCCAATCTTTCTACATTGTACAATAAATCATGCAGTAAAGTTACCTCACGCTCCATAGCCTGGGGCGTCATTAACTCCTGCTTAAACAGTACTAATATGTCTCTATTGGGGTTGTTCATTATAACAACTTTTGTGCACTACTTATAACCTACCATACCTTGTTTATTTGGACATCCGCAGCCAGCCTTTTTAGATGATGAGCAGCTTACAGCTATTAAACAAATGGCAATTAAGAGCAATGCTGTTATTTTTTTGGTTTGTTGCATAATTTTCGAGTTACAAAATAAACTATTTTCACAAACAAATATTGTTCTGTGGGCGACAATGACGAAAATATTAACAAAGCAAGGGAGAAAATACGCATTTTAATCGTTCCCCTGGACTGGGGTCTTGGCCACGCTACCCGTTGTATTCCTATCATTTATGCACTTATCCACGCCGGTGCATATGTTTTTTTAGCCGGGGAAAATAATACCGAAGCAATTTTAAAAAAAGAATTCCCTTTACTGCCTTTTTTACCCCTTAAAGGCTACAACATAAGGTACAGTAAGAACAAAAAGTCATTTTTGCTTAAACTGCTCAGCCAGTTACCCGCCATAAAAAACACTATACAACATGAACAAAAATGGCTAAAAAAAGTTGTAAAAGAACATAAAATTGATGCAGTTATTTCAGATAACCGTTTTGGTTTATACCATGCTGTAATTCCTACGGTGTATATCACTCACCAGTTACACATAGAAACGGGCAGCACTTTACTAAACAAATTTGCACAGCAAATGCATTATCATTACATCAACCGTTTTACGGAGTGCTGGGTGCCTGATGCGGCGGGAGAAAAAAACCTTGCAGGAAAATTATCTCATCCAACACAACCACCAGCTGTTACAATAAAATATATCGGCATCTTATCCAGGTTTAAAAAACAGGAACCTGAAATTAAAACCAAACTGCTCGTTATTTTATCGGGGCCCGAACCCCAACGAAGTATTTTTGAAAAAATAATTTTAGATCAATTAAAAAAAATTGAAGCGCCGGTAATTTTTGTAAGAGGATTACCTGCGCAAAAAGAAATACTGGCTGTACAAAAAAATATTGAAATGTATAATCATATGCCGGCAAATGAGCTAAGCATGCATATACAACAGGCTGCAATGGTATTGGCAAGAGCAGGATACTCTACTGTTATGGATTTGGCTACACTGCAGCAAAAAGCCATACTGGTGCCCACTCCCGGGCAGGCAGAGCAGGAATACCTGGCTGTTTGTTTAAAACAGCAACAGCTATTTTATACCTGCAACCAGGATAATTTTAATTTAAAGAAAGCCTTAACTGAAGCTGAGGAATTTTATAAAAAAGAAATTGTGCCGCCAGAAACATTAAACGAAGATTTTATAATAAACTGGCTGAAGGAAATAGAAAAAAGAAGATCAGTTCTGAACTTTTAGCAATTGCTTCAAAAATCAATCAATAATTATTAATTTATTCTTCTGCGCACCCCCGACCTCAGCGTGCCCCTTTTTTTAAAACTGCGCCTAAGGCTTTGCAATAAAAATACCGTTTGCATTTTTATTACTGCTGCCCACCATACTATTGCTGCCGGCTGCATGAAACAGAAATACTGTTTTGCCTTTAATATTTTCTACCAGTGCAATAATAGCCTGGTAAGAAATTTCGCCCTCGCAAAATACAAGCTGTTCTATTTTGTTTTTCTTAATAGCTTTTTTTATATCATACATGTTTCCTATAGCCGCATTTTTATCATTGGGTTCAATAGCTATTCTTCCTGCCAGCAAAACCGGTGGAATGGCATGTTTTATTAACTGTACACATTCGCTAAACTTTTGCTGTCCCGCCAGCACAGCGGTTAACTTTGCATCACTGGTTTTTTTTGCGCTTTCTTTTTTACCCAGTTTCATTTTTGCATACGCCAGTATCTTACCCACACCTATAGCCATGTTCATAAAAAACACAGTGCTTCTTTTGTGCATGTAATGTTTTTTTACAAAAAGTTGCATGGCTCCGTAAAAATGTTTGATATAATCTACAGAAAATTTTTGCGTGCTTTCCCCTTTAAAATGCAGGATAGTTGTTTCTGCAAAATAATAATTCGCCATTCCTGCCTGCCGTATGCGGTAACTAATATCTATATCTTCTCCATACATAAAAAA
>JAYVGA010000098.1:0-3842 GCA_043772635.1 Chitinophagaceae bacterium | reverse complement strand
TGTGGGCTCTGCCAGTACCGCTTTGGGATTGGCTATATAGCTTAATAAATTTGTTTCGTAAATAACCGGGCGGCCTTCTGTAAAACCATGCACCTGTGTTTGTGCCAGTGGATAAGTAGTGGCTGTTTTTTCAACTGTAGCTACAGCATTATATAAAAGCGTACTACCATCGCTTGTTACCAGCGGATAAGCATTTTTACCTGTGCCTGCTGCTGCTCTACCTATACGGTCTAAAATTATATCTTTATCTGTGCTGATGCTTTGGCGGCCATAACCCAATGCCACGGCAATCGTAGCATTGTTTAAACCGGGAATTATGAGAGCGGGCAATTCAACAGATCTGCCATTTACAGTAATCTTTACCACTGGTTTTTCCGGGTGCACTTCGTAAGCATCTGCCTGGCGCTGATCGCCCATTACATCCAGGGTAAGTAAAGTTTTAGCCATCTCAGGGCTTATCATCGCATAGTTATCCCAGGTAACTTTAGAAATAGGATCGGGCAGTTCCTGCAACCAGGGATTGTTTGCCTGGCTACCATTACCAACAGATATTTTTTGATACAATACTATTTCGGTAGCACCGGTTTTGGCAGCTGCAATTTTAGCGGTAGCAGCGGCAATGCCTGCACCATTAAACAGTGCACTTGTAACTGCTGCTGGAGTAGCGGGTTCTATCACACCATCCTGCAGGGCTTTATCCCAATTGGCAATGCTGCCCAGCTTAGTGGCCCAGTATGTTTTATAATAAGTTTCGTAATCGTTTATGCTACCAGCCCATTTTAGTAAAGAAGTTTGAAAAGGCCTGGTTTTAAATAATGGGTTTATTACAGGCTGCAGTAAACTTACACAACCGGTTTTGGGTTCTGCATCACCCCAACTTTCCAGCCAGTGGTGAGAAGGTAGTACATATTTACATTGCTCTGTGGTTTCATCCATAGTGCAGTTAAAAGAAACCGATACCGGAACTTTAACCAATGCATCTGTAAATTTCTTTGCATCGCTGTAAGAATAAGAAGGGTTGCAATCATATACCATTAAAGCGCCCACCGTGCCTGCACTCATTTCATTTACCAACTGCGCCATTTCTGCATCTATGCCTTTGCGTGTGTTGGTAGTGCTGCCCCAGTTTATAGTTGTACCGTTTGCACCAATGGCTTCGTTAATTGCATTTACTATAACCTGTATGTTTATATCGTTACTGCCGCAAACCACTAAGGCTGCACCTTTGCTGGCGTTTAATGCCGCAGCGGTTGCATCAATTCCTTTTGCCAGTTTAGCATCGGCAATAGCAGGAGCAGTAACAGCACCACCCAGTTTTGCCAGCAAGGCCAGCGCTACTGCACCGGTTTCTGATGGCTTATGTGTATACCGGTCATCTGCATTGCTACCGGTAAGGCTCATCATACTTTCAAAATGAATATGACGGCTCAGTTCTGGTTTTTTATTCTTTACTTTTCTGTTGGAAGCATATTGATTGCTGAATTCAACCGGGCTTAACCAGGTGCCCAGGAAATCGGCGCCAAGGCTTACAATGGTTTTTGCTTTATCAAACTGGTAAGAAGGAATAGCTTTTTTACCATAAGTAATTTCGTTGGCCTGCAACATACCGCTATGACTCACCGCATCGTATTGTACATGGCTGCTACCGGGATATTTTGCTAAAAATTCGCTGATGATTTGTAAAGTACTTGGAGAGTGGATTGTAGATGTAAGCAATACAATGGCTTTACCACCAAGGCCCGCAATTGCACCTGCTACTAATTTATCAAACGCATCAAAGCTGGTTACTTCTTTATAATCTGTTCCGTTTTTCTGGAGTGGATGACGCAATCTTGTGGGATCGTATAAATCCAGCACCGAAGCCTGCGCCTGTGCACTGGTTCCGCCTTTGGTTACGCTGCACAGTTCGTTTCCTTCTATTTTAATTGGGCGGCCATCTCTTTGTTTTACCACAACCGAAATAGCATCGCCACCATTTACATAGGTAGATGCATATAAATTAGCCACACCCGGAATAACATTATCTGGCTTTTGCAGGTAGGGAACAGATTTCCTTACCGGCATATCGCAACTGGCTGCCAATGCAGCCGCAGCGGTACTAAAGCCCAGGTACTTTAAAAAATCTCTGCGTGGAGTTGCCGCATCCAGTATTCCTTTGCCATCCAGCTCAGCCAGTGGCAGCAACTCTTCCTGAAATTCGTTTTGAGAATCCTGTTTAAATCTTTCCGACTCTGTAAGATCTCCAAAATTTTGCCAGTACTTTTTACTCATAATGTGATGATTCTAATGTGCAGATATGCAAAAATGCAGATGTGCAAAAGCGTTAATATGCCGTGTTTTTAAACCCGAAATCCTGTACTATATTTTTTCTTTTATTTGCAGATTTGCTTATTTGCACATCTGCACATTTTTCTTAGTAGTGACATTTCTGACACTCTGTTCCCCCGATGCTTTCTACCGTTACGCTATCCATTTTTTTGTTCTTGATATCGTTATGAAATTTTTCGTAAATGCTGTAGAATTTATTGCCCTGCCCTGTTTCTTTATTTAAAAAATCTACTTTACTTTCTCTGTGACAATTAATACACCAGCCCATACTTAAATCGGTAAACTGGTACACTTCGGGCATTTCCTGTATGTTGCCATGGCAGGTTTGGCATTGCTGCTTGCCTACTTTTACGTGCTGGCTATGGTTAAAATAAACATGATCGGGCAGGTTATGAATTCTTACCCACTCAATTGGTTTTGCACCATCGGGCACACCATCTTTATTGTTATCGGGGTTATAGGCTTTTGTAGTGGGGTTCCATCCGGCATAGGCATACAATTTCTGTATTTCTGCTGTACCATCTACCTCTTTGCCATCTTCTTTAATTATTTTTTCGCCTGCATATTCTTTAATAGCCATGTGGCAGTTCATACAAACATTTACTGATGGAATACCAGAGTGCTTGCTATCCTGCGCACTGCCGTGGCAGTACAAACAGCTTATCTGGTTTACACCTGCATGCACTTTATGAGAATAATATATGGGTTGCTCCGGCTGATAATTTTTTGTGCGGCCCAATCCTATGGCTCCTTCAATAGTATAATAACCGCCCATGGAAAACAGCAGCAGGATACCTGCCATTAGGTAAGTTTTATTGCGGTAAAAAGGAACCGGTTCTCCACGAAGTACGCCTTCTTTTTCATCGGTAAGTTTGCGCAGGTTACTATTTACCTGTAATAATATAAAAGCTACCAGGGCTAAAACTAAAGTGAGGATACCGAAGAGAAGGGAATTGTCTGAGGCGGGTTCACCAGTGGTTGTTATACCAGGACCTGCAACGGGTGGTTTAAAATCATCCACATATTTCATTATAGCATCTACTTCATCTTTTTTAAGAGGGAAAGCAGACATAACCGTGGGTTTCCACTTATCAAACAGCGTTTTTGCATAGGCATCGCTGGCAATCATCTGAGATGGATTTGCTATCCATTTATAAATCCACTCCGGGTTAGGAATTCTTGTAGCCCATCCCTGTAAAGCAGGACCAGTGTAGTCTTTATCAGGCTTATGGCAGTTGGCACAATTGGCTTTAAAAAGCGCCTCGCCATCGGCTGCGCTCACATTATTATTAAAAGAAAAAATTGCAATAAAAAATACTGTTGCAAAAATATTATTAATGATTTTTCTATAGCGACTCATACAGTTATCGGGGCTAATGTGGAAAATTATCCTTACTCGGCTGCAAAAATAAGGCACGAAACCCACAAACTATCAACATTTGTTAATTTTTTTTTCCCTTATCCAGACTGGGTTTCAGCCGATTGTGGAATGTTTCGCCTATGAATTGTCATGT
>JAYVGA010000097.1:0-6686 GCA_043772635.1 Chitinophagaceae bacterium | reverse complement strand
ACGATTTATCATAATTAAATGTTTCTAAGTCGTACTCCCAGAGCAGGGCCGTGTTAATAATATCAGGTTGTTTTTTTTGCATTTTACTCTATAAATTTACTAAAATAAATATGAATTCCGGCAGATAACTGAGTAATATTTTTTAAATATAAATGAATTATTTTTTTCCCTCCACTACAATTACAATCTCACCTTTTACAGCCTTTGCATTAAAATAATCATGCACTTCCTGCAAGCTGCCTCTTTTATTTTCTTCAAATTTTTTAGTAAGCTCACGGCTTATACTGCACTGCCTCTCTGCTCCAAAATATTCTATAAAATGATGCAGTGTTTTTACAAGACGCATAGGGCTTTCATAAAAAACCATAGTGCGTTCTTCTTCAGCTAATTTTTTCATCATGGTCTGTCTACCTTTTTTTAGCGGAAGAAAACCTTCAAAACAAAAACTGTTTATAGGTAGCCCGCTGTTTACAAGTGCCGGCACAAAAGCAGTAGCACCTGGCAAACATTCTACTCTTATATCGTTTTTAACACATTCCCTCACCAGCAAAAATGCAGGATCGCTAATGCCGGGTGTGCCTGCATCTGTAAGCATGGCAATGGTTTTACCTGCTGCCATTTGATCTGTAAGATGAGCAACAATTTTATGTTCGTTATGCTGGTGATAAGGCGAGATGGGTTTGTGAATTGTATAATGATTGAGTAATACAGAAGAAGTGCGGGTGTCTTCTGCTAAAATAAGATCCACATTTTTTAATATTTCTATGGCCCTGAAAGTGATATCAGCAAGATTACCTATGGGAGTGGGGATGATGTAGAGCATATAGCTTATAGCTATTAGCTGTTAGCAAAAACCAATTCCTCAAAAGCAAATGGCTAATGGCTGATAGCTAAAAGCTTTTTCAGTTTACTGTTATTTCAAACATTTCCATTACGGGGTTGGCCAGTAATTTTTTTGCAGCTTCGGTTGCAATGGCCATTGCATCTTCTTTGCTGGAGGCTTCTATCTGCAGGTCTATATGTTTACCAATTCTAACATCGCTCACAGAAGTAATAGCTAAATTTTGTAATCCGCCTAATACTGCTTTGCCCTGTGGGTCTAACAAATCTTTTAGTGGCATTACTTTAACCTGGGCTGTAAATAACATGATTATTTGTTTTTGAAAATCAAAGATAAAATAATGTAGCCGATAAAAATTACAGGAACTGCCATCCATTGTAATAAAACAACAGCCAGCAAAGAAAATACCAGCAAAATAATTTTTGGAAGATTGTTTTTTACAGATGCATCGGTAAATTTTAATGCCATTAGCGGCAGCTTGCTCACCATTAGCCAGCTTACAACTATTATAAGTGTGTACAACACCCATTTATTCAGTAAAAGATTAATAATGGTTTCGTTACTCGTATGCCAGTAAATCATGGGCAGCGATGCAATTAATAATCCTGCAGCCGGTATGGGTACACCTTTAAAACCATATTGTTGGCTGCTGTCTAAATTAAATCTTGCCAGCCTGTAAGCACCAGCCGCAGCAATAAGCAAGGAGGGAGCCAGCCAGATAATTGAAACGTCTATAGCATTATCCTGCCTGGCAAAACTCATTCTTAAAAACTGGTACACTATCATTGATGGAGCCACGCCAAAACTTACTACATCTGCAAGTGAGTCTAATTGTTTTCCCATTTCGGAAGAAGCATTAAACAGCCTGGCTACAAAACCATCTAAAAAATCTACTACTGCAGCAATGCCAATAAACAGCGAAGCCCTCCATATTTTTTCTGGTATATCCACAAACTGAGACCCATCTGCATTATACTGTATGGCAATGCCGTTTTGCAAAATACATATAATGGCAAGGCAGCCAAAAATAAGATTGAGAAGGGTAAATAAATTTGGAATTTGTTTCATGTGAATTGTAAGACTACAGACCACCGACCACAGACGATCGAAGGAAGCAGTATATTATTTTAAAGAATTTTTAAATGCCTGAATTTTTACTACCAGCTTTTCTAAATCAGAATAAAGTTTATCAAATATTTTTTGATCAATGTAATTTCTTTTAATAGCCAAATACAAGCAATTTCCCACTTCCAATGCTGATCGCTGGGAATATCCCAGAAATTTTATCTGTTCCGGATTTGATTGGCCAGTAGAACCTTCGGCAATGTTTAAAGATATTGAATCTGCTGCACGCTTCATCTGAGATGTTAAAGAAAATATTTCTTCTTTTGGAAAACTTCTTGTAAGCAAATGAACATCATCAGCCACTTCTATTGCCATTTTCCATACTTCTAATTTTTCAAATTTAAATGGCATAATGATTTCGACTTATTAAATTATTTCCAAAAACTCATAAACTTCTGTTGTCTGTGGTCTGTCGTTCGTCGTCTATCCTATTTTTTCATCAGTCCCTCTATCTCCTCCACAGTTATCGGAATATTTTTCATCAAATCTTTGTTGCCATTCTTTGTTACCCAGAAATTATTTTCTATCCGTACACCCATTTTTTCTTCTTCAATATAAATACCCGGCTCTATAGTAAATACCATTCCCGCTTTTATGGGTTCTGTTCTTGTACCTAAATCATGCACATCAATACCCAGGTGATGACTGATGCCATGATATAAATATTTACGGTAAGCCCTGTTCTCTGCATCTTCATTTTTTACTTCGCTTTTGCGAAGCAATCCAATTTTTAAAAATACCTGGGTAGCTTCTTCTCCTACTTTTTCTGTGTAATCTATAATGCTTATGCCGGGTTTTAAAATGCTGGCTGCATAATGGTGCAGGTGCAGGCATGCATTGTACACTGTTTTTTGTCGCCGCCCAAATTTTCCATTTACAGGAACAGTTCTTGTTAAATCAGCACAATAATTTCCATACTCTGCACCAAAATCCATTAATAACAATTCTCCGTCTTTACATTCCCTGCTGTTCTCTACATAATGTAATGTTCTTGCCCTGTCACCGCTGGCAATAATACTTCCATAAGCGGTACCTGTAGCTCTTTGTTTTAAAAACTGGTGATAAATTTCTGCTTCAATTTCATACTCCATAACACCAGGTTTAATAAACTGCAATAAATGCCTGAAAGTATTATCGGTTATATCAATAGCTTTTTGCATCACTTCTATTTCTAATGCCGATTTTACTGCACGCAAATCTTTCAAAATTTTTGCGCTGCGTTTGTAATTATGCAAAGGGTAGCGCTGTTTCATCATCTCTGCATAACGATAATCTCTTACCGGTACAAGATTGGCTTTGCGGTCGTTTTCGTTAGTGTTTAAATAAATAGTTTCTGCCCAGTGAATCCATGGCTGCAGCATGGCATCAAGTGAGTCGAGCCATACAATGGTTTGTATGCCGGAAATTGCATGCGCCTCATTTATCCTGAGCCTGTGCCCATCCCACTTTTCTTTTAATTCGTTTGGCCTTACCAGTACCAGCACTTCCTTATATTTTGCATCAGGATTATCCGGAAACAATATCAGCATGCTGTCTTCCTGCTCCACTCCGGTAAGCCACAAGAGATCAGAATTCTGTTTAAATTTATACAACTGGTCGGCATTGGTGGGCAGTTCATCATTGCTGTTAAAAATAGCAATGGAATTTTTCTCCATTTTATCGGTAAAGCCTTTTCTGTTTTGAACAAAAATTTCAGAATTAAGTGGCAGATATTTCATAATAACAATTTTGATAATAAAAACATCTATTAAGCATTTGCGGAAAATGATTTGCAATATACGTTTTAAAATTTTTTGGCATTTATCTTCTGGTTAATTTAAAAATAAAAAATATAAAACTCATTTAAAGGAATGGACAAATGCCGGTGATGTAGCTAAAAGAAAGGCTGTCTTGTAAGATTTTTGCCAAAAAAAATAAATTAAAATTGAACAATTGATGAATACCGCCATGAGTGCTTAACTTTTTATAAAATAATGATACCCTACCTTTGCCTTCTAATTAAAACGCTTGCTATGTCAGTATCTACGATGCCTGAAGCCCCGGTAAGAGCTTTGGGTGAAATGGGTTTACACACAATCATGCCCATCCACTACCAATTAACTTCCGCCGAACTTAGTGAACAAGCCCTTAAAATGGGTGAAGGAGTTTTAAGTGACACTGGTGCACTGGTAATTAAAACCGGAAAGTTTACCGGGAGAAGCCCAAAAGACAAGTTTACCGTAAAAGATGAATTAACTGCAGATACTGTGGACTGGAATGATTTTAATATCCCGATTGAAGAAAAATATTTTTTTCAGCTGAAGCATAAAATGCTGAAATATCTATCGCAAAAAGAAATTTGGGTGAGGGATTGCTTTGCATGTGCTGATAAAAAATTCAGATTAAAGCTAAGGGTTATAAATGAAAGCCCTGTCAACAATCTTTTTTGTCATAATATGTTCATCAGGCCATGTGAAGATGAATTGGTAAATTTTGTACCGCATTGGAACCTGATACAGGCACCTGGCTTTAAAGCAAATCCTGCAGAAGATGGTACCCGGGCAGAAAATTTTGCCATACTTAGTTTTAAACATAAAACAATTTTAATTGGAGGCACAGGATATACCGGCGAAATGAAAAAAGGAATTTTCAGCATGCTCAATTTTGTATTGCCTGTTCGTGCCAATGTGCTAAGCATGCATTGCAGTGCCAATATGGGTAAGGATGGAGACACAGCTATTTTCTTTGGCCTGAGTGGTACGGGTAAAACAACCCTGAGCGCCGACCCTGAGCGCATGCTGATAGGAGATGACGAACATGGATGGACCGATGATGGGGTATTTAATTTTGAAGGTGGCTGCTATGCAAAAACCATTGACCTGAGTGAAGAAAAGGAGCCGGAAATTTACCAGGCTATCAGACCCGGAGCATTGGTAGAAAACACTACATTTATTAATGGCAGCAGTAAAATAGATTTTACTGATAAATCTATTACAGAAAACACCAGGGTAAGCTATCCGTTATCTTTTATAAGTAATGCACTTGAGCCATCTATTGGTAAAACCCCAAAAAATATTTTCTTTTTAACTGCAGATGCTTACGGCATATTACCCCCTATAAGCAAACTAACACCCGGCCAGGCAATGTACCAGTTTATAAGTGGGTACACTGCTAAAGTAGCAGGCACCGAAGCTGGTATTACAGAACCTAAGGCTACTTTTAGTGCGTGTTTTGGCGCACCGTTTTTACCCTTGCATCCGGGTAAATATGCTTCCATGCTGGGAGAAAAAATGAAAAAGCATAATGTAAATGTGTGGATGATAAACACGGGCTGGAGCGGTGGCCCTTATGGCATAGGACAAAGGATGAAACTGGCTTACACAAGAGCCATGATAACGGCTGCGCTAAAAGGAGAATTAGATAATGTAGAATATACAGCTCACCAAACTTTTGGTATGATGATGCCCAGGCAATGCCCCAATGTACCATCGGAATTGCTTAGCCCCAGGTATGCCTGGGCCGATGAAAATGAGTATGATGTTAAGGCAAAAGAATTGGCTAAGATGTTTATTAAGAATTTTGAAAAATATGCCAGCGGTGTTAATGCAGAAATATTAGCTGCAGCGCCGACAGTATAAAGATTTAGCGTTTGAGAAGCTGTTTGAGTTATTTATTTTTAATACCAGCGAAAGTTTTTCATAGCATCATCCTTGTGTCACAATCCGTTCATCGGCATACATGATGGCAACATTTTAGACCAATAAATTTCAGACAAACAACACAAACAAATTCTTAACGTAAGAGGCTCCCATTGTATCGGAGCCTCTTGTATTTTCCCTGGTGTTTTATTTTCTGAATTCTTTAAACTCAAATTATTGAATAGTTTAAAATATCATTTCAGGGATATCTCCTTCAATTATTAATTTGCCCGCAGTTTTTTCTTTTATCTCCTGTACACTTACGCCAGGCGCTCTTTCTAATAATTTAAAACCGGCAGGCGTTACTTCCAGTACTGCAAGATCCGACACTATTTTTTTTACGCAGCCTACCCCCGTAAGCGGTAACGAGCATTCAGGCAATAATTTACTTTCGCCTTTAGGATTGGTATGCATCATGGCCACAATAATATTTTTTGCACTGGCCACCAGGTCCATAGCGCCACCCATACCTTTAACCATTTTGCCCGGTATCTTCCAATTGGCTATATCGCCGCTCTCACTTACTTCCATTGCACCCAAAACGGTAAGATCAACCTTGCCGGAACGTATCATACCAAAGCTAAGGGCGCTATCAAAAAATGATGAACCCGGCAATGTAGTGATGGTTTGTTTTCCTGCATTAATAAGATCTGCATCTACTTTATCTTCTTCCGGAAAGGGGCCCATACCCAGCAAACCATTTTCACTTTGTAATACTACATGCATTGCCTCAGGAATATAATTTGCTACCAATGTAGGTATCCCAATACCCAGATTTACATAGTACCCTTCTTTTAATTCTTTGGCAATGCGTTGTGCTATTTGATATTTTGAAAGCATAGGCAATACAACCCCTGTCCCCTCCCGCCCCGAAGTATTTCGGGGTAAAGTGAACTTAGGCCGATTATTTATTTGTTAACTGAATCAATTTTTATTTCGCTTCTTTTTTAAAATTTTATACCCTCTGCAGTTCCTCTTTTAGGGCAATGTAATTTAGTTAAGGCATAAAAAAATAAAACCATTGAGTTACGAACTTGAATCAA
>JAYVGA010000096.1:0-39770 GCA_043772635.1 Chitinophagaceae bacterium | reverse complement strand
GCCACGCCTGGTGTTGCAGTAATGGTGGCGCTTGTTGCGACGCATATTGCAGAAGAGTTTACGGTTACAGTTGGCAGCGGATTAATGGTAACAATAATGGTAACCGGATCGCCCACGCAACCTCCGGCATTTGTTTCAATCACCTGCATGGTTGCCGTACCTGCACTTGTCCACGTTACTGTAATTAAATTGGGAGTTGCACCTGGGGTGATTGTTCCGTTACCACCTGCTAATGGCGTAACGCTCCATGCATAAGTGGAGCCTGCGTTTAATACAACGCCATACGGTTCGGTTGCATTAAGGCAAACCTGGTGGTTGCCCGTGTTAGGATACGGGCCCTGTGCCATTGCACCTGTTGCGCCTATCAGCGAGAGCAACATAATGCAGCATTTTATGAGTAATTTTTTTAATTGCATGATTTTATTTTTTAAAAGTTTATTTTTTTATTTTGATTAATTGATATTACAGTTATCATTTCCATTGCTGGTGCGCCGGAATAATTAAAGAAATTTTCAAATAATATTTTTCTTATCCTGTTTAGGGAGAGTACCAGCAACCTTAGCCATTGCAACAGGTGTATCCAAAAATGTATATGTATTTTACCTGATTTTTCTGTATGATATTGATTGCTGAAATTTTTCATTTTATTTTATATAATCAGTTGTGATAAATTATTATGGATGATGGATTCGGAGTTATTGTTACACTTGTTGTTGCTGTTACCCCTGCACAACCGGCACTGGCCGCCACTGTATAGGTTACAATATATGTTGCGGGAGTACTTGTGCCGGGAGTTATTGCACCAGTTATTGCATCAATACTTAAACCTATGGGTGCACTGTATACACCACCTGCAAATGTTCCCGTGCCCGTTAATGTTACGGCTTGCGGAGCAACAATATTTACACAAAACGGACCTGCATAACTGATGCTTGCGGTAGGTGGCGTGCAGGCTGTAGCAGTACATGTTTTTGTTACAGATGTAAAGCAGGTACCTGCGGCACCCGTTGGCGTTACCGTAATCGTAACATTATCTCCACCAGCTAAACCGCTAACCAAATAAGTTAATACATTACCAATAGCACCCACATTATTTACAGGGCCTGCATTTACCTGGTAAGAAACAATGTAACCCGTAGCACCAGTAAGTGCTGACCAGTTAAAGTTTACTGATGATGTAGTAGATACTCCACAATTTATTGTTGCACTTAAAATTGGATTAACCGTTACCGTTAGTGTCGTAGTTGTTGCACACTGCCCTGCTGTTGGTGTAAATGTATAAGTAGTAGTTGCGGTATTATTTAATGCTGGTGCCCATGCTCCGGTGATGCTGTTTATTGATGTGGTGGGTAGCGGCGATAAAATTGCTCCGCTGCATATTGGCGCAACAGGTGTAAACGTGGGAACAACATTTACGTTTACCGTTACCGTTAGTGTTGCTGGTGTTGCACATTGTCCTGCTGCTGGTGTAAATGTATAAGTAGTAGTTGATGTATTATTTAATGCTGGTGTCCATGTTCCGGTGATTCCATTTATTGATGTGGTGGGTAGCGGAGTTAAAATTGTTCCGCTGCATATTGCTGCTACAGGATTAAAGGTGGGAACAACATTTGTGTTTACTGTTATAGTTAATGTTGCTGTTGTTGCACACTGTCCTGCTGTGGGTGTAAAGGTATAAGTGGTAGTTGTGGTATTATTTAATGCTGGGCTCCATGTTCCTGTAATACCATTTGTTGATGTTGTGGGCAGTGGAGTTAAAAGTGTTCCGCTGCATATTGACGCAACAGGAGTAAACGTGGGAACAATATTCGCATTTACAGTTATGGTTAATGTTGCTGTTGTTGCACACTGTCCTATTGTTGGTGTAAATGTATAAGTTGTAGTTGCCGTATTATTTAATGCAGGTGCCCATGTTCCGTTTATGCCGTTTGTTGATGTAGTGGATAGTGGAGTTAAAACTGCTCCGCTGCATATTGACGCAACAGGATTAAATGTTGGTGTAACTGCTGCACCAATTATTGTAACAGTAATATTAAAAGTAGTGCTACAATTTCTTACATCTCTCACCGTAATAGTATATGGCCCTGCAGCAAGATTTAAAAAGATATTACTGGTTTGAAAAATGATGCCGTCTTTACTGTAAGTAAGTGGTAATGTTCCGCCAGTGGCAATGGCGGTAATTGAACCATCACTTAATCCACAGGATGCAGGAGATGATGTGGCTGTTAATGACGTACCTGATAAATTTAAAACAGTTACTGGCAATGTTTTCACACAACTATTTACATCTCTTACATAAATGGTATAACTGCCTGCAGGCAATAAATTAAAAACTCCGGAAGCCTGGTAAGTAATACCATCCCTGCTGTATTGTAATGCACCAGTACCACCGGTTCCTGTTGCAGTAATACTTCCGTTGGCTAAACCGCAGGCTGCATTTACTACTGATGCGGTTAATGTTTGCGGGCCAGGCGTAATACCAACAAAAAGAACTTTTGTGGCTATACAACCATTTGCATCTTTTAAAACAATGGTATAATTGCCGGATAACAATAATGAAAAAACAGGACCTGGTTGAAACGTTGTTCCTCCGTTACTGCTATATTGATAGGGTGGCGTTCCTCCTGTACCAAAAATGCTTATAGAACCATTTGCATTTCCACAATTTGCATTAGCATTAGAAAATGTAAATCCCGGGGCCCCGATATTTTCTACCGTAACTCCTGTTGTGGTAATACATCCCCTGTCATCTTTTATGTAAACAGTATAAAAACCTGCTGGCAGGTTAGGGAATGTTGTGCTGCTTTGATAAGCAGTTCCGTTAATACTGAAAGTATAAGGAGCTGTACCCAGCGAACCCTCTGCTACAATAGTTCCATCATTATTATTGCAGGTAGCGGCCACGGTAAATGCTGTTACTTTAGGCAGGGCTGTATTTGCAATGGTTACAGGAAAAGTACTGTAACACTGGTTGGCATCTTTTACATACAACGTATAACTGCCAGTTGCCAAACCATTAAAAATATTACTGCTTTGAAAAATGGTACCATTGATACTGTATTCCAATGGTGCTGCCCCACCGGTACCGGTTGCAGTGATAGTTCCGTTATTTATATTACAGGAGGTTGCCGATACAATTGCTGTTACAGCGGGTACTGAAGGATTTGCCAGTGTAACATTTACACCGGTTATACAACCCGTTCCATCTTTTACCGTTACGGCATATACACCGGGAGCAAGATTATTAAATACTCCACTGGCAAAATAAGGCCCTCCATTTATATTATAACTTAATGGTGCTGTACCCACGCCAAATGCAGTAATGCTGCCATTGCTGGAAGTACAGGTTGCATTTGTTTGAGTAGTAGAAATGGTTGGTCCACCGGTTGATGGCACAGCTACAAATATTGTAGTAAGACATGCGCCGGGTATATCCGGCGGGCCTGCTTTAAAATCTGCATCGTCTGCAATAATTATAGAATAAGTACCCGGTGCCAACCCGGTAAAGGTTGTTGTAGGATCAAAGGTTATCCAGGTAACGCCTCCATCAATACTTGCATGATAAGGTCTGTTGGCTCCAACTCCTGCTATAGTTATTGTACCTGTTGTTCCGCCGCAGGCACTTGCTGTAGCAGTTGCAGTTGCTGTAGCAGGCGTACCATTTCCAATTGTTGCAAGGCGGGTAACAGTACATACGCTTCCTACTTCCCTGGCAGTAATGGTATGTGTACCTATACTTACCGGCCGAAACTGGTTTGCGGTAGTGAAGGGGCCACCATCTAAACTAAATTCATAATTCCGTCCGCCGCCACTGGGAACTCCTTTTAAATTTTTTATTCTTCCTTCACCGGTGCAGCCCAATACATTATTTACTACAAATGTTACATCGGTGGGTGCAGTGCCGGTGCCACTATTGGTGATAGTAACTGTTTGTGCAGGTGCTGCACATCCTGCTGCATCTTTTACAATAATGGTATGCACACCGGGTGCAACATTTATAAAAATATTTATTAATTGAAAAGCACCCCCATCAATATTGTATGACAATGGCGCTATACCGCCACTTGCATTTACTCTTATTACCCCGCTGGCCGTACCGCAGGTAGCATTTTGCAGCACAGTTACTGAAAATACCGGTGCTGCAGCCGAAGTAACCGTTACCTGTTTTGTAACAATGCATCCGTTATTATCCTTAACATACACTGTATAAGTCCCTGCCGCTACCCCCGTAAAAACATTACTGGCAAAATAGATTGTACCGTTGATGCTGTAAGTTAATGGCGCTGCACCACCGGTTGCTACAGCGGTTACTACCCCACTGCTGGTACCACACGAAGAAATAATACTACTAACAGTAAGGCTTAGCCCAGATATATTTACAATAGTTACAGCCGTTGATTTAATACAACCATTTGCATCTTTTACATACACCGTATTAATGCCTGCACCAAGCCCGGAAAAAATATTACCGGGCACATAAGTAATATCATCAATACTATATAAATATCCCGGCGTGCCACCGCTTGCTGTTATGGTTATTGATCCATTATTTACATTACACGCTGTGGGTGCAGCCACTGCAGTAATGGATGGCCCTGCGGTATTGCTTACTATAATAGAAACCGTGCCCACGCATCCAATAGCATCTTTTACATACACTACATAATTACCCGCAGCTAACCCATTAAAAATATTACTGGCCTGGAAGCTTACCCCATTAATACTGTATTGATAACCCGGTGTACCAGCGGTTGCAGCTGCAGTAATGCTTCCTGTATTGCTATTACAGACAGACACTGTAGATGAAGCTGTAACAGTTGGCCCGCCAATACTTCCTATGGTAACCGTTGTTGTACTGGTGCAACCGGTAGCATCTTTTACAGTAATGTTATAGGTGCCTGCTGCTAAACCTGTAAAAATATTACTTACTACAAACACAGTTCCATTAATACTATACTGTAATGGAGCTATGCCCCCCAGGCCGGTTGCGGTAATAGAGCCATTAACATTATTACAGGAAGCAGCCGTAGGCACTGCAGTTACCGTTGGTGCCGGCGAATTTGCAACAGTAACGCCGGTGGTCTGTATACATCCATTGGCATCTTTAACCGTTACGGTATATGCGCCAGGTGTAAGGTTTGCAAAAAAACCACTTGCCTGAAAAGTATTTCCATTAATGCTGTATTGTAAGGGTGCGGTGCCACCACTTCCAAATGCGGTGATACTGCCATTATTATTTCCGCAGGTAGCCGCAGCAGGTATGGCGTTAATTAAAGGCGCCGGCGAACTGGTAATGTTTACAATAGTAGTATTGGTACAGCCTGTAGCATCTTTTACCACTAAAATATATTGCCCCCCAACTAAGCCGGTAAAAAAGTTGCCGCTTTGATACGTTGCGCCATTATTAATACTGTATTGATAAGGCGCTGTGCCACCTGTAACTGTAGCGGTTACTGTTCCATTGTTGCTGCCGCAACCGGCATTGGTTTGTGCAAAAGTTAATGCAGGGCCGTTGCTGTTTAAAATAGTTACCACTGCAGTGTTAGGGCATCCGCCTGCATCTTTTACAATGATGGTATAAATGCCGGCTGCAAGGCCTGTAAAATTTCCGCCTGCCTGAAAAGCACCACCATTAATATTATAAGTGTATGGACCTGCAATACCCGATCCTGTTGCAGTAATTGTTCCGGTATTGGCACCACATATGGTGTTGGTTGCTGTAATGGCAACGGTTGGGCCGGGAATAATAAATGTGGTGGTAGCCTGCGAACCACTGCAGGCAAAATTAATAATGGCTTTAACGGTGTAGGTAATATTTGGATTTAATCCTGTAAATATTCCTGTAGTATTTACAGCAATTTGTGTGCTGCCGTTAAACAATGTATAGGTAACAGTAGAACCCCCAGGTGGTGCCGGGCTAACCGTTGCTGTTGCACTGGCTGTTACACAATTGGGTACAACATTTACTGTAAAAATGGTAGCAGCACAATATGCAGATACATCAAATGAAGCCACAAAACCATCACCGCTGGCATACAATAATTTTTTTGCTTCATCATAAGCCAAATCATAAACAGCCTTACCTGCAAAGTGGATGTCAGAAATATCTGCAGGCGCATCACTAAAAGTGGTGCCATTAAAATTATATACTTTGATGACGCCGTTACCTTCTCCCACAAAAATATTATTGCATGCATCGGCAATAATACCACCCTGCATAAAAGCCGTATTGGCTGTAGTGAGTGGAGTTCCCACACCTGCACCAGTTGCTTTATCAAATGCCTTTAAATTTTTTCCATCCCAATAATATAAATAGGATGCATTTACCCAAAGCATATTGGCAGAATTATCTACCAGGCTTGCGCCAAGATAAGGACGATTAGCTGCTTCGCTAACTGTATTATAACCTGAAGCAACATTCCACGCAATAGAAGCAGCACTATATGGTGCCGTATTTTTATAAATTTTATTATTGAGAGAAGGTGTGCCGAATAAAGATCCATAAATGGAATACATTTCATTGTTAACAGGGTCAAAAACAAAATCGGCGATATCCTGTGCCCATCCACCGCTTGGGCCGCTATATGGAATTCCGGTTACATTTAATGAAGTAACTGTAGTAGATGGTGGATTAAACACACCAAAGTTGATATTGGAATTTATGCCACCTCCGGCAATTAATATTTGAGGCGAGCCATTATTACAACTCCAGAACATTTTCCAGGCTTCGGTAAAATTGCCATTGGCGGTAGTGATATAATTATCATACAAACCTGTTGTGCTTATTCTTATTACTCTAAAACCAGTGGGATAAATAAACCCCTGGCCGATATAAATATTGCCAGTTGGTTTCTCTACCATCCAGCCGCCGTAATAACTGTTGGAGGTCCAGGAGGGAATGGTCATGGCACCATTAAACGTCCATTGCAACACGCCGGCTGCATTATATTTTGCCAAACTAAAAGCAGTAGATTGCGAACCACCACCCGTTACATAAATATTTCCTGCATAATCAAAATCCACATCTCTTGCTTTGCCAGCATTAAGCCCTAAAAGATTTCCTGTGCCGCTTACAAAAGGATCAATAATGAATGCTTTGGTTTTATCATAGCCCTGCGGAAATGAAAAACCAATTTCTTTGTCTTCTATTTTATAAACAGATTTTACTTCATTAAAAGGGTTGCTTATAATTTTATCACTGTAATAACTTACAGGAATGGTTTCTTCAATGCCATCAATATCTGAGCGTACAACAAGATTGCCCTTACTATCTGTTTTTATATTTTTTACATCCCCACCATATTTCATTTTTACCAAAGAAAGATCGGCGCCTGGTTGTACTATCAAACTGTATTCAAAACCAGCTTTTGCATTGTTGGTAAAATTGTAAATGATATCAATGCCGGGGTATAAATTTTTATAAGTAATTTTTTTGTAGCCGGCTGCTTTGTCCTTTAATAATCCATAGGTATGATATGCAGAAGTTTTTTCTTCTTTTATAATTTCTACATTGAGGTTAGCTCCCACCCATTCCATGGTAATGGTCCGGTCTGTTACATTTCTTTTACGCTCTATTTCATTTTCGGGTACGCCCTGTTTTTCTAACCGTTCTTCTTCTGCATGGGATATTTTTTCTGTTTTTCTTTGTAAATGAATTAATCCTTTGGGCGTAAACAATACAGGCATGCCCAAATCTTCGTACCCCAATTGAATGTTGCCCATATTTTCAAAGCCCTTCATGGTTTTACCATACTGGCCAATATTTTCAATGAAAGTATTATCGGAACTAAGGGCTTGTTTTACACTGCTTATTGATTTTGGAGAAGGGGATATTGCTTGCCCATAAATATTACCTGTGTATAAAAATATACAAATACAAAAAGTGAGTAAATAGGTATAGGTAAATTTTAATGTCAAGCAGATGGTAGTTTAGTTCTCAAAAATATTAGCCAAATATTAAATACTTAAGACGCAGTTACTGAACGGGCATTTTATGATGCTGAACAGGATAAAGTAGAATTCAACAGGTTTATTTTTACTAATTGTTTTAGATGAAAGTTGGAGTAAGTAAATAATAGCCATAGGTATAACTACATTTTACAGATATACAATAGAAGCAGGACAAAAACGTTTTAATAGAACTGATTTACCCAACAGGATATCTCCATTAATTTTCTTAATTCATTAACTAAAAGCTTTCCTATTTTTATCGCATGAAAAAAAATTGCTTTACCCTTCTTACCGCACTGCTGTTTTTAAGTTTTTCTATGGAGGCACAATCCCAAAATAATTACCAGGCCGTTGATGATTTTGTAAAAAAACTTGGCCCAATGTCCTCACTTAACCTGGCCAACATTGCAGACTCTTTAACCCGCAGGCTGGCCGATAAAGAACAAAAAGCCCGTGCTATTTTTTACTGGATAGCCAATAATATTGCCCTGGATGCAAAAGGAATTAAGGTGAGTGATGAAAGAAAATCATTGCCCGAAGATGTGGTAAAAAACAGGAAAGCTACTCCCCTTGGTTTTGCAAAACTCTACCAGGAAATGAGCAGCCTGGCCAATATAAGATGCCTGGTGGTAGATGGTTATTTAAAAAACAGTATTGACGATCTTAATAACCCCGCAGATGAAATTAATCATTCCTGGAATGTAGTGCAACTGGGCCTTAGCCCCCAACAGTGGTATTTTGTAGATGTGGCTAAAGCCACCGGAACCACCGATAAAAAAATGACTGGCTTTGTAAAAGATTTTACCAGCGAATATTTTTTTGCAGACAGAACCCTTTTTAACCTGGATCATTACCCCGACAACGATGCATGGCAATTGGGTGGAGGACCTAAAAGCCGTAAAGAATTTTATGCACTTCCTGTAATGTATAATGTTTCTTACAAGTATGGTTTAAAAAAACCAACTCCTGCTAACGGGTTTATAAAAGCTAATACCAGGGTGAAAACAAATTTTATGTTACCCTTTACTTCGGGGGCCACCATCACTAATGTATCGCTCATTATTGGCGATGGAAGAAAACAACAAAAACCCGAACCTATGAATTTTACCACAAGCGGAGGTTCTCTCAATTTTAATTATCAATTTAAAACAGCAGATACTTACCCGGTAAAAATTACAGTAGATGGTAAAACTATATTGGAGTACATGGTAGAAGTTAGCGAATAGTATTGTTTTGCTGTTCCCTTAGCATGGCGCCGTAATCCATATTACGGGCAAGGCCATTAACCGCAATGGCTATCCTTTTATTTTGGTGGTTTCTGTTTTAGCACTTTCTATCCATTTAGAATAATATTGCTGATGTGAGGGAGGTAATTTTTTAAAGTTTGTTATGGCCGCAGGTTCATCGGCCAGGCATTCTAAAAATGCAGCTGATAGCGGAATTTCAGCATCATCTGCTTCTAAGAGTACAGCAACTTTTGCCCCTTTATTTTTCCTTATAGCTTTGCGCATGCCTGCATTAACCGGCATTATAAACTGTCCTTCGCCCATGGGTATGAGCGCCACAGATTGTATGGGATGCTCATCAAGCAAACCTTTTACCCTGAAAGATTTTTTAAATCCGGGTTTTAATTTTTGGGTAACTTTTACCGGAATAGCAATATAGGTCCACCCTGTCTTTTCGCCTTTGGCAGCAAATTTTTCCAGCGTAGTTTCAAAACCTATTTTCATTTTTTATTTTAAAAATAAAAAATCTATTGCATGCATCAAAATAAACTAAACAGGCACTATGGTTGTTACTTATAGTTAATGAATATTTTAATAACAGGAGCCAATGGTTATATTGGCCAGCGCCTAATACCCGTTTTGCTCCAGGACAATCATCACCTGCTTTGCTGCGTGCGCCACAGGAACCGGTTTGATGAAGAAAAATCATCTCCGCTAATTGAGGCCATACAGGCAGACTTTTTAAAACCTGATGAGCTGCCCGAGCCTCCAAAAGAAATTGATGTGGCTTATTATCTTATGCACAGCATGAGCAGTGGTGCAGATTTTGAAAAAATGGAAGCCGAAGCGGCAACAAATTTTTTAACCTTTATACAAAAAACCAACTGCAGGCAAATTATTTACTTAACGGGTATTGTAAATGAAAACAATTTATCCAAACACCTTAGCAGCAGGCTGGAAGTAGAAAAAATTTTAAGCAGGGGTATCATTCCGCTTACAGCACTTCGTGCTGGTATCATTGTAGGATCTGGCAGTGCATCTTTTGAAATTATAAGGGACATAGTAGAAAAACTGCCGGTAATGATTGCGCCAAAATGGTTAAATACTTTATGCCAGCCCATTGGCATTAGAAATGTAATTCAGTTTTTAAGAGGTGTGGCTTTAAAAGAAAATTGTTTTAATAAAAATTTTGATATTGGCGGGCCGGAAGTGCTGAGTTATAAAAATATGCTCTTACAATTTGCCAAAGTAAGAGGCCTTAAAAGATGGATATTTATAGTACCGGTTATGACACCCAAGCTTTCTTCTTACTGGTTATATTTTATTACCTCTACCTCCTACCAGCTTGCAGTAAACCTGGTGCACAGCATGAAGATAAATGTGGTATGCCGCCCCAATAACCTTGCGCAGGAACTGGGTATTGAATTACTCACCTATAAACAATCGGTAGAAATTGCTTTTGCAAAAATAGAAGAGCAAATGGTACTGAGCAGCTGGAAAGATGCCTTTAGCAGCAGCAATGCAAAACTGGATTTGCTGAACTATGCAGAAGTGCCCAGCCACGGATGCTACAAAGATTTAAAATGGCTGGAAATAGAACATTCGCCGGAAAAAGTACTGGATAATATATGGAGCATTGGCGGGCAAAGGGGCTGGTACTATGGCACTCATTTATGGAAGCTGCGTGGGCTGATGGATAAGTTTGCCGGCGGTGTAGGGTTGAGACGTGGCAGAACAAATGCAAACAGTATAAGCCCGGGCGATGCACTGGATTTTTGGAGAGTACTGGTAGCAGATAAAAAACACAACAGGCTGCTGTTATTTGCCGAAATGAAATTGCCCGGCGAAGCCTGGCTGGAGTTTAGGATTATGAAAAAACACAACAAAATTCAATTAAGGCAAACTGCTACTTTCAGGCCAAAAGGTTTATGGGGAAGATTGTATTGGTTTAGCATGCTGCCCTTTCATTATTTTATTTTTAAGGGAATGATAAAGAATATTGTGAGGGTGAAATAAGCCGGTTAAAATAATTAAACATGGCTATTAAGATTCTTTATTGATAGCTGAATATTCCGACCATAACAAATTTTGTGGTAAAGAGCTTCTACTAAATTCTATGTGTATTACCCTCCTTTTATTACTGTTTGTAGTTTTGCCAGATGCATGTAACAAAAGGGGTTTCATAAACATAATTCCTCCTTTTTCAACATTACAAATAGTTTCTTTTTCCTTTGTCCAGTCAATCGTTTCTGGCCGGCAAATACCTTTCAGATGAGATTTTTGAATAACGCTTAATGCCCCATTGGCTTCAGCTGTTTTATCAAGATGGATACGGATTGTAAAATTATCTTCCAGGATTTTTATAGGTGGCTGAACTGCAAACTGATGTTGTTTTGTTGTCCACGGCCCAAAGCCTTCAAGGCTTATTTTTTTATCTACAGAAATAGTTAAATCCTGGTGATAAGAAACAAACCAGTTAGAGTTTTCGGGTTTGTCAAAATAAATTGACTTCACAACAAAAAAATTATCTCCAAATAATTCTACAATTATATTGCTGAGTTTATCATTAAAAATCATCGGGAATGTTTCAGGAATTTCCTTAAAAAATTGCCTGATAGCAAAGAGGTCATTCGTTTTTCTAAATGTGGGCTTTGATGTGTCAGTCTGTGAGATAATGGAAAGTATATTTTCTATTTCCAGGTCAGTAAAAATATTATTAACGATAGCGAAGCCCTCAGTATTAATACTTTCTTTTATGTTGTTTAAATAACACATAAGTTTGTGATTATATTTCTCTTTCCTGCATAAAAAAACCCCGGCAAATCCGGGGATAATATTTTAAGCTCTCTGTTTTACAGGTGCTTTTTTCTTTACTTTTTTTAGTGCAGATTCTATCGCCTTGCTCAGCTCTTCGTAAGTAGCTTTAGCCACTCTTTCTCCGTTTACAAAAAATGTAGGTACATCTTTTACACCACGGTCAATGCCTTCTTTTAAATCGCCCTGCACCTGCCATCCGTAAGTGGCGTTTACAAGATCATCTAAAAAACGTTTATTGCTTACACCCGCTTCTTTGCTATGCAGTTTTAAGCTGGTTGTGCCAAGGCTTTTGCGGTTTGCAAAAAGAATATTGTGCATTTCCCAAAACTTACCATCCTGTGCAGTAGCCACGGCTGCTTCGCCGGCTTTAAGACTGCGCTGATGAATTTTGGTCATAGGAAAATGCCTGAAATTAAAGCGAATCCTTCCGTCGTAATCAATTAATAATTTTTTTACTACTTCATTTGCCTTTGCGCAAACTTCGCTTTCATATTCTCCAAACTCTTCAAGCGTAACTTCTGCTTTTGGATTACCAACAAATACATCTTTGGGTTCTATTATTTCAACCACATCTTTTTTAAATGCCATATATAAACTCCTTTTGTTTAATTAAATGCTGCATTGAGGAGATCAAAACAGTATTATTTGAGTGATAAATATTACTAAATTTTACAATTCAGAATCGGCTGAAGATAGGTTTTTTAAATTGCTGGCAAAGACCATTCAGCAAATAATCTAAAATATCTTCTCTAACTTTATGAAAACGAGGTGTTTAACAAATGTTAACATTTTTAACTTTATACTTTCTCCATTTTTGGCTGTGTAATGGCTTCGTTTCTGAAAACCACGGTTCCATCAAAAACATCTACTAAAACGGGTTTGGTTTTATCAATATCTCCGGCCAAAATCCTCTTGCTTAACTGATTTACTATTTCCTTTTGTACCAGCCTTTTTAAAGGCCTTGCACCAAACTGCGGATCGTATCCATTTTCTGCCAGGTAGTCAAGAGCATATTCGCTAAACTGCAAATCAATTCCATTTTTTGTTACCAGCTGGCGCAATGATTCTAACTGTATTTTTATAATTCCTTTAATCTCTTTTTTCATCAGCGGCTGAAACATAATTATTTCATCAATACGGTTTAAAAATTCGGGCCTTATGGTTTGCTTTAATAAACTGATCACTTCTGTTTTTGTTTTTTCTACTACCTCGTCTTTATTTTTTTCTGTAACGTTTTCAAAATTCTCCTGTATCACCTGGCTACCCATATTACTCGTCATAATGATGATGGTGTTTTTAAAATTTACCAGCCTTCCTTTGTTATCGGTAAGTCTTCCGTCATCCAGCACCTGCAGCAAAACATTGTACACATCAGGGTGTGCTTTTTCAATTTCATCCAGCAATACTACAGAGTAAGGTTTGCGTCTAACCGCTTCCGTAAGCTGGCCTCCTTCATCGTATCCTACATAACCCGGAGGTGCCCCTACCAACCTGCTTACAGAATGTTTTTCCTGGTATTCGCTCATGTCTATCCTTGTCATCATACCATCATTATCAAACAAATAATTGGCCAGGGCTTTGGCAAGTTCTGTTTTGCCCACACCGGTAGTACCCAAAAAAATAAAAGATCCAATTGGTTTTTTAGCATCCTGCAAACCTGCACGGCTGCGGCGTATAGCATCTGATACTGCTTCAATGGCTTCATCCTGGCCCACTACCCTTTTATGCAGCTCCTCTTCCAGGTGCAGCAATTTTTCTCTTTCGCTCTGCAGCATTTTTGCTACAGGGATACCCGTGGCTTTTGCTACACTCTGTGCAATATCTTCTGCATCTACTTCTTCCTTTAACAATCTTTTTTCGGATAAGGTTGATAATTGCACGGTAAGTTTTTCTATAGCGGTTTCCTGGTCTTTTACTTTACCGTAGCGTATCTCAGCCACTTTACCATAATCTCCGTTACGCTCTGCCTGCTCTGCTTCAAGCTTTAGCTGTTCTATCCCTGCTTTACCATTCTGTATTTTATCTACCAGCTCTTTTTCTTCTTTCCATTTAGATTTATAGGTATCCCGTTCTACAGAAAGATTGGCAATTTCTGTATTAAGATCTTTTAGTTTCGATTCATCATTTTCTCTTTTAATAGCTTCTCTTTCTATTTCCAGCTGGCGTATCTGCCGTTCCAGTTTATCCAGCTCTTCGGGCATACTGTTCATTTCCATTCTTAATTTGGCAGCACTTTCATCAATAAGATCAATGGCTTTATCCGGCAAAAAACGATCAGTAATATACCGGTGCGATAATTCTACCGCAGCAATAATGGCTTCGTCTTTTATGCGCACATGATGATAAGTTTCGTACCTGTCTTTTAAACCACGGAGAATAGAAATAGCATCTTCTGTTGAGGGCTCATCAATTACAACTTTTTGAAAACGTCTTTCCAGTGCTTTGTCTTTTTCAAAAAATTTCTGGTATTCCGAAAGCGTAGTAGCACCCACTGCCCTTAACTCTCCCCTTGCCAGGGCAGGCTTTAAAATATTGGCAGCATCCATAGCTCCATCTCCTCCGCCTGCACCCACGAGTGTATGTATTTCATCTATAAACAATACAATTTCACCATCGGCACTGGTAACTTCTTTTACTACCGATTTTAATCTTTCTTCAAACTCTCCTTTGTATTTGGCACCTGCAATAAGCTGGCCCATATCCAGGGCATAAATAATTTTTGATCTTAAATTTTCCGGTACATCACCATTTATAATACGCATAGCCAGCCCTTCGGCAATGGCTGTTTTACCCACGCCAGGCTCGCCTACAAGAATGGGATTATTTTTAGTACGGCGGCTCAGGATATGCAACGTTCTGCGTATCTCTTCATCCCGGCCTATCACGGGATCTAATTTTCCCTGGCGTGCCATTTCGTTAAGATTCTTTGCATATTTGTTTAATGCATTAAACTGGGTTTCCTGTGTTTGCGAAGTAACTTTTTCTCCCTTACGCAATTCTTTTATAGCAGTAACCAGCCCTTTTTCTGTAAGGCCTGCATCTTTTAATAATTTTGCGCTGGCATCGTTACCCTGCACAATGGCCACCAGCAAATGCTCAGGAGTAATAAAATCGTCGCCAAATGTTTTTAAAACTCCCCCTGCTCTAAGAACTACGCCGTTTGCATCACGGCCCATTGCCTGTGCAGGTTCTGAGGCAGTGGTGGGCAATTTATTCATCAGCTCCTGTAACTTTGTTTCTACAAGGTTAATGGTAACGTTATTTTTTTTCAGGAGATAATCAACCGGAGAATCTTCCATATCCAGCAATGCTTTCAGCAGATGCTCCGTTTCAATATTGGGATTTTTATTATTAAAAGCCAACTGCTGCGCATGCTGCACAGCTTCAGAGGCTTTAATGGTGAAATTATTGAGGCTCATATTTTAAATTTGAATATTATTAATTGTAACCTTTAGCTGCAAATGAGTATCCAAACCGGCAAATAAGAAATTATGACACAACCTAATCTCCTTTACTGCCTGCATAGCAGTTTAATTGCAGCATTCATGCTATTTTATCAGGGAAGTTTTGCACAGCCACATTTTTACTTTTATAATTAGTTCTTTTATATCCTGAAAGTAGAAGTCTATTCTGCATTTATCGTAGTTATAATGACAAAAACCTCACTTATAAGCAAGGCTGCTCCAATAGAAATAAAGCCGCAATTTTTCTCTTATTTAATTGCAATATCTTCGCCCTCTATTTTATATAACGAAACTATGAAGAAATTAACAGCAGTATTTTTGATGATACCTTTTTTTAGTGTTGTACAGGCACAGAAAAAAACAAAGCTGGTTGATGGCATGTACATACAATGGGGATACAATACGGAATGGTACACCCGAAGTACCATTCATTTTAAAATGGACAATGGCAATAATTTTACGCTTCATAATGCAAAAGCCCACGACAAACCCGACCTGGATGCTATACTGAAAAAACCTGTGGAAATTTCTATTCCTCAATACAATTACCGCCTGGGTTTTTACATTAATAAAAAACACAGCAAAGCCATTGAATTAAATTTTGATCATATAAAATATGTGGTTACAGATGGACAAAAAGTACACGTAACCGGAAAGATAGATGGCATTACTATAGATGGAGACAGCATTTTAAATGCCCAGCGTTTTTTGCACCTGGAACATACAGATGGTGGTAACCTGCTGCATTTAAATTATGTGCAGCAAAAAACTTTATTTACCAATGTTTCTAAAGCCAGGCCGCTCATAAATTTTATATGGAAAGCGGGTGCAGGTATTAATATTCCCCGGACAGATTTTACATTTAGAGGAGACAGGCTGAATAATAAATTTCATATTGCAGGCTACAACTTAAGTGGAGAAGCCGGTGCAAGAATATATCCCACCAAACACCTGTTTTTTGAATTTACAGGAAAACAGGTTATGTAAAATATGTAAATGCACTGGCCAATACTACCCAAATAAAAGGCAGCAGGGTTACGCATGGTTTTGGTTATGCAGAGCTGATTGGAATGATTGGCTACGACATTAAATTTTAAAATATAATTATTACAAAGCCCTGAATAAAATTAGAAGGCTCGTATTTTTATAAAACCTGATTCTGATGTACGAAAACAAAAAACAAAAATTAGCTCCGGTAAAAGTTTACTATCAACGGATAAGGAAAAATTTCTTTGTTGCTTCATCTATATTATTAATCAGCCTTATTATTGGTGTTGCCGGTTATAAATCAACCGTTCCCGAATTTGACTGGTACGACAGCCTGCTTAATGCATCTATGATACTGAGCGGCATGGGGCCTGTGATAGACAGTAATATTGTACTCACAAATACTGCCAAGCTGTTTGCTTCTTTTTATGCGTTGTTTAGCGGTATTACTTTTCTTTCTACATTCAGTATTTTATTAGCGCCTATACTGCACCGTTTCTTTCATAAAATTCATGTAGATGACAGCAATGATTAACCTATGCCCACTGCCGCCGCACATACACATTTTGTAAAACAATCCGCAGCAGGCCTGGGATTTGATTTTTGTGGTATTGCAAGAGCAGCGTTTTTAAATGAAGATGCCCACAGGCTGGAAACATGGCTGCAGAAAGAAATGCATGGAAATATGCAGTACATGCAAAATCATTTTGAGCTAAGGGTAGATCCTCAAAAACTGGTACCCGGTGCCAAATCGGTTATTACATTGCTTATAAATTATTTTACTGAAACAGCGCAAGATTCTATTGCGCCAAAAATTTCTAAATATGCTTATGGCCAGGATTACCATGAAGCGATCAGGAAAAAGCTGAACGAATTTTTAAACCTTTTAAAAAAAGAAATCGGTGATTTTAATGGAAGAGGTTTTGTAGATAGCGCACCGGTATTAGAAAGGGCCTGGGCACAAAAAAGCGGCCTGGGTTTTATTGGTAAAAATGGCAATCTGATTAATAAAAAGGCCGGTTCGTTTTTTTTTATTGCTACGCTGATTACAGATATAGAACTTAACGCAGACGATGCCTATGCAAAAGATTACTGCGGCAGTTGTACCCGCTGCATTGATGCCTGCCCTACCGATGCCATACTGCCGGGTAAAGTAGTGGATGGCAGCAAATGTATTTCTTACTTTACCATAGAATTAAAAGATGCATTGATACCAGAAAAAATGAAGGGCAAATTTGACAACTGGTTATTTGGCTGCGATGTGTGCCAGGATGTGTGCCCATGGAACCGCTTTGCAACACCTCATAAAAATGAAGATTTTAATCCCATCCCTCAAATTTTAGAATTTACTGCAAACGATTGGGAAGAAATGACAGAAGAATCTTTTAAAATTATTTTTAAGAACTCACCGTTAAAAAGAAGTAAGTATGAAGGAATAAAAAGAAATTTAAAATTTATTAGAAAGGATTAAAATTTATACCCTGCTTTAATACTTATGGTTTTAAAATTGTAATCATACTTATCCATAGCTACATAAGTTTCATTGTAAGGAGGAAAATCATCCGGGATAATATACCCTGCATTTTTACTCAGCTTTTTCAATCCACAATTTACTGAAAAATAAAAACTGTGCTTTTTTGCAGGGGTTAGTAAATAACCTATTCCTGATTGCAAATAAATTCCTCCTTTATATTTTACGGTATCAAAAAATTTATCCTGCTGGTATGTGGCCTTTTTAATAAAACCATATCCAATATCACCCCGCACAAAAAATTGTTTTTTGTCTCCAAAAAAATACTTCAGATCCAAATAAACAGGAACAGTTTTATAGCTGTATGCATCAAAAGCTAAGCCTGCGCCTGCAAACCATCTGCCCTTCTTAAGGCCATTAACCGTTTCTACAATTATTGAATGTGCAGACTCACCAACCGTTAAACCCACTGCATTGTACGAATTAAAAACGGACCTGGGTTTATTTTGGGCAGATATGATTGCAGGGGTAAGAAAAAATGAAATGCAAATAATAATATATTTCATGATGCTTTTATTGTTGTACAGAAATTTTTGAAAGCAGTTTAATATTATCCACATTTGAATAATCATATTGATATAGCCCGTCTTTAGCAACCACCAGGGCAATATTATTAAAGGCAATAACATCGTTGGCTTCGGGCAGAATAAATTGTTTTACCGGAGTTATGGAATAAGGATTGCCAGCATTAAATATTTTTAATCCATCATCGCCATCACAAATAAATAAGAGAATACCATCTTTGCTTAACCCTCGTGGGCTGGTAAGTGGATAAGATTTTAATAACTGGGGCGATTGTATGTTTGAAATATTTAAAACATCCAACTGATTGGTAAAGCCCTGGCAACGTGTGCCAGAGTGCAAGGTTACATATGCAAAATTATCATCTGCAATTACAGGATCGCAGGAGCGCACATGATTAAACTCTCCAAGCTTTACAGGCACTGCAGGATTTTGCACACTGTAAATAAACATGCCTGCATTGGAACCAATAAACAATTTGTCTTTAAAAGGATACATTGTTTCTATACCCCAGCCAAGGTTTACGGCATTGCTCACAAAAGGATTTTGCGCAGTTGTAATATTGATTACTCTCAAAGAATCCTGAGAAACGGAATATATATAATTATTTATCAAAGCAAACCTTGCAAGGGAACCGCTTATACCCACCGGCGTTCCTCCACTATTGGCTTTTACCATTCCTGCATCCATAGAATTAAACATTACGCCTCCGCCGCCAAATAAAACAGGGCTATCTCCACTACAATCTGAAGTTACTGTTTGTGTTTTTTTAACCCAATCATAAATTACTTTTGAAGAGTCTGCATTAAATCCATAATAATAACGTTCCGGAAAAACATTGTTTACAAACTTAGCTACGGATATATTTAATGGATTGCTGATGTCCATTACAACCAGGTCTGTATAAAAATCCGCATACATTATATTGCCTTTCACCGCAATATCTACATTGCCGGGTATATCAATAAAAGCTTTATTAATGGGAGCAGCGGGGTTGCTGTTATAAATGATATGGATTCCTTTATCTACTTCGTTTAAAAAAATATAGTTGCCTTTTATATAAATCTTACCTGTATTAATTACTGCCTTTGGGGCATTGCTTTTAATATTGGCTCTTACTTCTGCAGTTGTTTTATATAGCGGCTGAAAATAAGTGTATGTATTTGTTTTGGTACAAACATCTTTTACACAACTTTGCTGTAAAAACAACATTGCGGCAATGACAAATGCAGCAATTGTTTTGGTTGCAATATTTTTCATAATCGTTTATTTACACGGTTGACAATTGTTTTAAAACTACCGTTGCATATGTACCATTATTTTTTTAAAGGAACTTTTACATACAGCATTGAGTTTACAAAATGCTGCTTACCAAAATATTTTTGGGTTGCAGAAACTGCACTGTATTTAAACTGGTAACCTATACTGAATGGAAAATTTGTTTTTGCAGCAAGGTTAATACCTGCACCAATATTAAAGGAAACAATTAATTTATTAAATACATCTTTGTTTGTAAAGTAGACTGCAGTATTACCGCTGTACACCAGGGCATTTGAATTTATTAAGTAAGCAAATGAAGGCCCTGCTTCTGCAAATAGAGGCGATTTCTTTGTAGGCTGGTATTGAAATAATAAAGGTATTTCTATCAAATAAAATTTATTTTTATAGTTGGCAGCGTTCCCCGTTTTATAAAAATTTTTAGCAGGTATGCTTTTATTATTAAAATTAAAATTAGCTGCAGAATCAATTTTGCTACCTACCCTTAATGTATTGTATTGATACCAGTAACTTAACCCGGTATTAAAACTCCAGTTTTTATTTATATTTTTTTGCAGATAAAAACCAGTATTAATTGCCAAACCTGTGGATGGATTTTTTGGTGCAAACACCGGCTGCACAACTGGTGGGGGACTGCTTGAATAATTATCCGCTCTTGCAAAAACAGCAGTATTTCCAAAAAGATTATTTTTCACGTTGGCAATTCCAGATGCAACTACAATTCCATATGTCCACTTTGAAGTAACTGTTTTCTTTTTAGATTTAACTGCCGAAACTACTGCCAGGGAATCTTTTTTATTTATAATCAAAGAATCAATTTCGTTTTCTTTTACCCGGGCAATTAAAATGTCCGAATGTGCATTTGCTGTATCAGTATCTGTTATAGGTATTGATATTTTTATTTTTTCTTTTGCAGGTTCCCGGGCTGTAACTGTTTCTGCATCATTAAAAGCTGGCACAGATGCCTTTACTTTAATTTTTGCTGCAGCATTGGTTTCAAAAAATTG
Source organism: Chitinophagaceae bacterium (assembly GCA_043772635.1). Lineage (GTDB taxonomy): Bacteria > Bacteroidota > Bacteroidia > Chitinophagales > Chitinophagaceae > Ferruginibacter. The sequence continues at coordinate 18,988 of JAYVGA010000096.1, read as the reverse complement.
ATTCCCGGCTGTTATTACATCAGCGTGATCTGCAAAAATCACTTTATTGGGATGGCGGGTTTTAAGCTTTAGCCCGGCAGTTGTTTTATTTATGTTGATGGCATAAGTATTATCTTTTATTTCAGCATCGGCAGCAATTGGTTTATCATTTTTTTCTTTGTTTTCGGCAATTGTATTTTGCAAAACGTCTTTTTTAGAAGCATTGTTTTGCTTTATATTTTTTTTATTATTTGTATCAACCCCATTAAACCATATGAGGGAGCTTACAGCCAATAAGCCAAAGAGCAGAAAAAAAATTATCCAGCGGCGTGGTTTTTTTTGTTCTGGTAAAGCATCCGCTACTTTTTCCCATACAGCATCCGCAGGAGTAATTTTTAACTGCTCCATTTTTTGCTGTACTGTTTTTTCAAATTCACTATTTTGCATACGACTGCAGTTTATTATCTGAATAATATTTTTTTATCCATACTATCATTAATGCTCTTGCCCTGGCATACTGGCTGCGGGATGTGCCATCAGATATTCCCAGCAGTTCGCCAATTTCTACATGGGTATATCCCTCTACGGCATGCAAATTAAAAATGGTTTGATAGCCTGTGGGTAATTGCTGTATGAGAGATGCCAGCTCCTTTGTATTTAATTTTATTTCGGGGTTATCATCTGTAACCGGGTGCATTTCCAGTTTATCAAAAGCCAGGTCTTTCTGATACCTGGCATTGCGTTTTAAATAATTTAATGCCGTTGTTACCATTACCCTCCTTATCCAGGCGCCCAGCTCTCCCTCAAATTTATACTGATGAAGGTTTTCAAAAACCCTAATAAATCCATCCTGCAGCACATCTTCTGCATCGGCCAGCGATTTTGTGTACCTGTAGCATACGCCCAGCATCAACTCTGCATACTGGTTGTACAGTTGCTTTTGGGCTGCCCGGTTATTTTTTAAACAATCTTTTATAAGCCTTTCGTCTTGCTCCATTTATAGGTATTCAGAGGTTTGACAATTTGTTTTGGTGGAGCGTTGCACCAGAAGAAAGAAAAATCCCAACTGCACATTTTGCAATTGGGATTTTTTATGAAGCAGGATTATTTTAATGGTCAATCGTTAAGAGGTCAATCGTAAAATTAAAATGGAGGATCGGCAGGAGTATTTGTATTGTTATCCCTTTCTCTAAGCGGATAAGGCATAAGGTTTCGTTTACGTTCTGTGGTTGGTCTTCCAAATCTTCTCATGTCTTCTAACTTTTGGCCACTCATAAATAATTCTATACAGCGCTGCTTATAAATTTCATCCAGCAATGCTGCATAAGATCCAAAAGAATCTATGGGCGGCTGGTTAGCACCAACTCCAAAAGGATCTGCTGCTGCTGTTTTTGTTATTACCTGGTTTAAGAAAGTTTTGCTGGTAGTGCTGTCATTTGCACGGGCATAACACTCCGCTTTAATGAGTGTAATTTCACCCGGCAGGTAAACCGGAAAAGCAGTAGCAGCGGCAGCTCCAAAACCTCTTATTCTAAAACGTGGGCCTACACCTATTGAAGTATAAAATGCAATTCGTCCGTCTGTTAAAGCTGGAGCTAATGCCGGTATTAATCCCAGGGTGGAATCTTTTGGCTGTACTACATTATTGGTTGAAGTTGCAATTTCAAAAATGGGATTTAACGTAAGTGCATCAAAATTAAAAGTAGATTTCTTTGTAAGATCTACAAGGTTAGCAGCAGTCAGCGCCTGTGGATATAACCCGGCATACAAAGAATACCGGGCTTTTAAGGCATTTAATGTATTGCTGATATCAATGCCTGCAGGTACATTTGCTGTAAATGTACTGCTGATAGGGTTTGCAGTAATTTCTGCTAACCCCTCATCAATAACTGTAATCGCTTTTTTAAACCCATCCACTCTATCAATAAAAGTTACATTGGTTCCAATGCCTGCCGGAATTTTTTCCCAAAATTGCGCCATACCGGCCAGCGACATTGCTTTAAAAATACCTGCAAAAGCAATTAAACCACTTGCATAATTTTTATCCGTTAATTTTTTGGCATTGGTAATTACTAAATCTGCATCGTAAATTGTTTTGTTGCAGGTACTCCAAAATGTAGTGAGCATAGTATGGTTACCATCTACAGCAGTACCTCCGGCAGCTAACTGTACTTCGGCTGTGTTACCTGTATTAACTACTATCAGTTCATTTGTTGTTAATCCGTTTATGGTTATCAAATTATACAAAGTACTTCCTCTGCCAAATGTGTACACCCTCTGTAATCCTACTGCTACAGCAGCTAATCCCCTGGCCGTAGTTAAGGCCTCTCCTTCATTTGCCCGGGAGGGATCTGTATAATCTTTTTTGCAGCCCGTGTTTAAAAAAGTAGCCATTAGCAAAAATGCTGTTGCCGCAACTTTTATATTTTTATTTTTCATAATTAATTTTTTTAAAGATTTAGAATTTTGCAGAAATACCCACGCTAAAAGTTCTTGGAATAGGAATGGCACCAAAATCAATTGCACGCAGTATGGTACTCTGCCCACCGGCATTTACTTCGGGGTCGTATCCTTTATAATTATCCCAGCTAATTAAATTTCTGCCGCTAACGGTAGCGGTGATATCCTTAAATATCTTTACCTTACCAAAAGAGTAGCTTAAAGAAATTTCTCTTAGCTTAACAAAAGAGCCATCATCAATTCTCCACTCTTCTACTGTTGCATAAAAACTGCTGATGTATCCACGGGGATAAATACCGGTTTGTTCTTTTTCTGCTTCTTTACCATTGCCCACACCCTGCCTTGTCCTCCAGTCTGCATTAAAAACTTCTACCCCTTTTACAGCATCCAACTGAATTCTTAAACTTGCTTTTTTATAGGCAAATTCATTTACGAGTGAAGTAGTATAATCAGGATTAGGGTCGCCAATAATTTTACGAATTAGTGGCCTGCTGGTTATGGGTAAACCTGTAACAGGATCCCGCTGCACAGTATAACTTATGGGGCCGGTCTGAGTTCCCCTTTCGCCCTGCGGAAAGCCAGCAGCATTTTTTATTAAATTGCCGTTTGCATCCCGTGCAAATATGGCTCCGTAAAAAACGCCAATGGGTTGGCCTTCTATAATAGCAACCGGTGCTCCCTGGTTGGTACTTAACAACGTTAGTGCCTGGGTGATATTTTTAGCCTTATTTCTGTTGTGGTTATAAATTCCGGTAATTACCCAACTCATATTTTTATTTTGAACGGGCCTGCCGGTAAGCATTAATTCGTATCCCTTATTTTCCAGGCTGCCAAAATTATTTAAGTAACTGCTAAAGCCTGTTGTAGGAGCAATAAACCTGTTAATTAATAAATCAGTTACTTTTTTTCTGTAAATATTTGCCTGAAAATTTACACGGCTGTCTAAAAAACCCAATTCAATACCAAACTCCAGTTCTGTTTGTCTTTCTGGTTTTACAAGTGGGTTAGCCAGTGTAGTGCTGGATACCAATGAAGACCTGCTTACAAAAGAATTACCGCTGTAAGAATTAAATCTTGAATAAGCACCAATACCTGTGAGGTTACCACTTTCGCCATATGCCACTCTTAGTTTTGCAAAATTCCAGTATTTGTTCATGGGAATTTTTTTCCAGAAATCATTTTCGCTTATCACAAAACTGCCACTTGCTTTTGCATACACCTGGTTGCGCTGGCTTTTATCATACACCGATGATCCATCTACCCTTACAGCACCGCTTATGAAAAAAAGATTTTTATATTTAAAATTTTGCTGCACATAATATCCTGATACAGATATTTCACTTCTTTCATCGGCACCCGGCAAAAAAGTGGTGGCTGCATTTGCTGTAGAAATAAACGGAGCCAGGCCCCTGCCCTGCAATAATACATAATTGTTTTTTTCGTATTGCACAGAATAACCTACCTGTGTGGTAGAACCTATATCGTCAGTAATATTAAACTGGTAAGTGCCATTTAATTCATTATTTACCTGGAAGAAATTATTAGCAGCAGAGCTGGCATATCCATTTCTTGTTGCATCCAACGCTGCACCCCCGCCAAAAAAACCATCACTTACATTGTAGGCAAATGGCGGTATAAATGTTTGTCCTCTTTGTGCATACTGATCAATACCCAAAGTATAATCAATAGACATTCCTTTAAATGGTCTTATTTTTAAACCCATGCCGGCAATAAGCCTGTTGGTTTCCTGTTGCTGTTTTATATCTTCTATAACCGATACAGGATTTACCCTTCCTCTTTCGCCGATAGCTTTAATATTTCCGATAGCATCTCTTGTAAAAAGGTCGTGAAAATTACCAATTATATTTATAGAGTTTAAAGGAGAAAAGAAAGAATTACCATCGGGCTTTTCGTTGCTGAGGCTGTTTACATAATTAAGGCCGATATTAAAATTTATTTTTTCTCCTAAAGCCTGGTCTAAATTTATTCTAAAACTATACCTTCTAAAATCGGTATTTTTTACAATGCCTTCGTTTTTAAAATAGGAGCCAGAGGCGTAATATTTTGTTTTATCTTTTCCGCCTGCTATAGAAACAGTATTATCTGTTCCCACTGCATTTTGAAAAATATAGTCATTATAATCGTAGCGTTTTACAGCGGTAGTGGTAAGCAAGGCTGGTGTTAAAATATCCTGTGTTTGAGCAGTGGGGCCATCTGTAGGGCCACCAAATTTTGTTGGAGATTGATTTACCTCTACACTTTTACGCAGTTTACTAAACATAAGACTCGAAGAAAAACTGATAACCGGCGCACCTGTGCTTCCCCTTTTGGTAAAAATTTGTACTACACCTGCATTGGCCCTGGAGCCGTAGATTGCAGCGGCTGCTGCACCGTTTAAAACTTCTATTCTATCTATATCGGCAGGGTTAATATCTGCTAACCTGTTTTGCCCGATGGTACCAACAAAATTTTGACCATCATAATTGCCACTCGTATTTGTTACCCTGTTGGTGCTGTTATTTATTATTACACCATCAATAATGTACAAGGGCTCGCTGCTGCTGGAAATAGAACTGATACCTCTTAACCTTACAGATATACCTCCTGAAGGATCGCCACTGTTTTGAGTAATTTGTGCACCAGCTGTTTTGCCCTGCAATGCAGCCAGTACATTACCTGTTGCATTTTTTAACTGATCTCCTTTTACTGTGCTGATATAACTGCCCAATTGTTTTTTAGTTGTTCCTACTGAGGTACCGGTAACAATTACTTCATCTAACCCCAATGGATCATTAAACAATTGTTCATTAATACTGTACTCACCCATAGCAGCTACTGTGAGGGTTTGTTCGGTGCTCTTATATCCAATAGCACTAAATACAATGCTTCGTTTGCCCGCTTTTAAATTAGAAGTTAATTGATAAGAACCATCTGCACTTGTAGATGTTCCGGAGTTATCATTTTTAATATTAACCGTAACTCCTGCTATGCCTTCTCCTTTTTCGTTGGTTACTTTACCCGAAATTTTTACCTGGGCAAAGCATGTGCCGGTAAAAAACATCATCAGTAAAAAAAAGAAGAGCCGTTGGAGCATGCTTAACTTTTTGTAATTGTAATTTCTCATGTTGTAAATTTTGGTTTTTAAAAAAAGTTTTCTGTTTTATAAAATGGTTAATCCTGCTTTTTTATATGCAGTTAAGAGCGGCAAATTTTCTTCCAGCTCAGTAATTAAAATATCTAAGTCTTTTAAATCGCAAATTTTTATGCGTTGGGTAGTATTTAATTTTTCTGAAATAGAGAGCGATACTACTTGTGCTGAAGATTCTATCATGGCTTTTTTTAACTGTACTACTTCCCAGTCGTTATCGGTTAACCCATGTTCTGTATCCAATGCATTGATACCTAAAAAACAGATATCTGCTTTTATCTGCTTAATCTTTGAAATAGCCTCACCACCTACAGTTATCTGCGAACTTTTTAAAACTTTATCTCCAATAAATATTATTTCTATATTGGGGTGATGCGTGTACTCCAATGCGGCCGGCAGGCTTCCTGTAATAAACGTTGCATGCAGATTTTCGGGCAATGCTTTTGCCATTTCTATAATAGTTGTACCGCCACTGGTTAATACAAACATGCCGTCTTTTATGAGAGAGGCTGCTTTTTGTGCTATCCGTTTTTTATTTTCTATGGAGTAAACCTTTGCAGAATTAAACGTGCTGGAAAAAGAGTTGGATAATGCCCCACCATGAACTTTGATGAGTTTACCAAACTCTGACAACTCCTGTAAATCCCTGCGGATGGTATCTTCAGATACATTTATCCCCATACTAAGATCGCTGCTTAATACACGATTGTGCAGATTAACTTTGTGCAAAATAAAAGCCTGTCGTTCTCTTTTAAGCATATTGGTAAATTGAGTGAGCCAGACAGAGAACGTCTGACCGGGTTTGTGAAGTTCTCTTTTAAGGTATCAGCAATTTTGAATATGAAAGATATAGCATTAAATTTAATACCTGCATAAAAACGCATAAATATTTACCGAAAACTGCATGTTGACGCAAGAAAATAAATGATTAGCCGTAGATTTAGATAAAACTTTAAAGATTATTATGAACAGGAACCTAACACAACTGTACAGCATCGCCCAAAAAAATGAAAAAAGAATTATTGGTTTAATGAGTGGCACTTCGTTAGATGGATTGGATATTGCGTTATGCAAAATAAAAGGATCTGGAAAAAATACTACACTGGTATTAAGCCATTTTGTAACTGTACCATATAGCGATGATTTTAGAACTGAAATAAAAAGTGTATTTTCAAAAGAAGAAGTAAACCTGCAAAAACTTTGTTTATTAAATGAATGGGTGGCCAAACAACATGCCCGCATAATTAATGATTGCCTGCAGCAATGGAAAATTACGGCTGCAGATATAGATATAATTGCAAGCCACGGGCAAACGGTTTATCATGCTCCGCTATCTTTACATGGGTTACAAAAATATGGTAATGGTACTTTGCAAATTGGCGATGGAGATCATCTTGCTGTAAATACCGGTATTATTACCCTTAGCGATTTCAGGCAAAAACATATTGCAGCAGGTGGCGAAGGTGCACCACTGGCCGCTTACGGAGATTATCTTTTATTTAGAGAAGAAGGCACAGATGTTATTTTATTAAATATCGGAGGTATTGCCAACTTTACTTTTTTAGCTGCCAATGCATCTGCAGGCAATACTTTTAGCAGCGATACCGGGCCTGGCAATACTATGATGGATGCATGGATGCAACAAAATTTTTCCGGAATATTTTACGATAAAGATGCTGCCATCGCAAAACAGGGTACTATAAATGAACCCCTTTTAAAAAAATTATCGGCACATAATTTTTTTAAAAAGCCATTACCCAAAACTACCGGCCCCGAATTATTTAATTTAAACTACCTGGATGAAGCTGCTAAGGCGGCAGGCATAAATAATATTTCGGTAGCCGATACAATGGCAACCTTAAACCGTTTTAGCGGGCAAACTATTGTGGATGCTATACTGCCAATGATAAAAAACAATCCCTGCAAAATTTATGTAAGTGGTGGTGGTATGCATAATCCTCTTTTAATGGATTACCTGGAACTACAGCTTAAAGCAGCTGCTATTTACTCTACTGATGAAAAGAATATAAACCCCGATGCCAAGGAAGCAATATTATTTGCCATACTTGCCAATGAATGTATATCAGGTAATGCGGAAGAATTTCCGGCGGGTATCAGCAATTTTCCTGCGATAAGTATGGGTAAAATAAGTTTTCCGCATTAAGGTACCGGGTTTTCTATATACGATTTTAAAGATTTAAGTGCAGAGTCATAACCGGGTCCTGTAATTTCACTTACAAAAATGCCGGCAAATTTTTCCCATGGATACCACTTTAATTTGGTAAGGGCTTTCCACTCTACCTGGTAAGAGCCACTATCGGGTAAGGGTAAAATAACAATAGAATTTTCTATGGTGTTTTCCCCTGTTCGGGCTAATGTAAATTTTATACCCTCAGCAAATATTTCGGTAAGTGTTATGATATTTTTTTTACCGGCAATGCCCCATTGCAACGATGTATTAATTTTATCTGAAGGATTACTGATAAGCAGGTGGGCAGAATCGTTTACAAAAACAGGATGCCATTTTTTCCATTGCTTAAAATCTTTTATAGCAGATAGAATTTGCGGCGGTGCAGCATTGATGGTTACCGATTTTGCCGTTAATACTTTTGAGGGTATTAATAATGAAAATAAAGTAATAATAACAAATAAGCCTGCAACGGCAAATAAAAATCCTTTTACTAATCTCATATTGTTTTTTTAATTACTCCCATTTAAACACTTTGGTGGCCACTAAATATGACGCTATTGTCCATAATAATAAAATGCCAATTTCACCTCTTACATCCCAAAGACTGTGTCCTTCAAAAGCTACGCTACGCATGGCTTCGTTTAAATGGGTAAGGGGCAGAGCCCTGGAAATAGGCTGCAGCCATTTTGGAAATGCATCTATGGAAAAAAACGTACCTCCCAACAAAAACTGGGGCATAGTTATTAAATTAGCAAAAGGCGGGATGCTGCTATCGCTGGTGGCAAGCCCGCTTACAATAAAACCAAAACCCATAAATAATAACAGGCCAATAAAACTTAATACCAGCATTTCTAAAAAAGTTTGCACACCATTAATTAGCGTAAAACCAAAAAAGAGATAACCCACTCCAATAATTACAATGGCTGTAATCATCTGAAATATTACCCGGCTTAACCCTTCGCCCAAAATTATAAATGAGCGGCTTACGGGTGTAGCAAAAAAACGTTTTAGCACCATTGTATTTCTAAGATTAAAAAACATAAATGCCACGCCAAAAACACCGGAGCTCAAAAGGGAAAACCCTAACTGTCCGGGCAAAATAAAATCAATGGTTTTGTATTGCCTTATTTCTGCAATATCTTTTTTGTAATCAAAATTAAAATCGGCATATGAAGCCCTGTCTTTATATAGAGCAGTGCTTACCTGGTTAATTTTACTTTCTAATAATGCTTTTAGCTGCGGCCATTTATCGTTGCTGGAGTTTGTACTGCTCATCCGGATGCTGTAGGGAGATTTTCCATTTGTATTTTTAGTAATAAAAATTTTACCGGCAATTCTGCCTTTCTGCACATCCAGTTTCATTCCTTCTTCCGATTTGTATTGCACAAATCTCACTCCTTCTGTAGTTTTAAGGGCTCTGTATAATTCATTGCTGGTATCAGACCCGTTTGCAAGCACTACCCTAAAGTTTTGCCTGCCACCACTATTGCCGATAAAACCAAAAACAATTATAAATACAAATGGAAATATAAAGCTAAATACAATTGCCGAAGGGCTTCGCATAATAGAAATGAGGCTACCCCTTGTAATAGCCAACATGGCCCTTAATTGGCTATATTTCATAAAAACAATAATTTAGAGAGGCAAATCTATTGCAAAAAAGTTATAAAAAAATTTGAAAACAAAGACAAAAGTCGTATATTTGGGTGACAAAAGTCGGAAATATGAAAAAGATAATCAAGCCAACCAAACCCAAAGTCTATAAACAAAATGACAAGGTTACCATTGCAGAAGAACCTATGCCAATATATCAATCGGTAAGAGCTATACCGCTTCTTAAAGATTTTACATTTAACGAATTTAAAAAAATTGCTGATAAAGCTCCTTTTACACAGGCAGAGTGGGCGGCCATACTTCATCTTAGCGAACGCACATTACAACGGTATGCAAAAAACAATGGCATATTTGCCCCAATGAATGCAGAGCGGGCCCTGCAAATTGCCAAAGTACTGGAGCAGGGTAAAATTACTTTTGGTAAGGTAGAAAACTTTTATACCTGGCTTAAAGGCAATCCCAATATGCTGGAAGGAAATTTATCCCTGGAATCATTAACAACAGCCGGAGGTATTCAAATGATACTCGTTCAGCTTGGCAGAATTCAACACGGAATATTAGCATGATTATTTTCAGGTTAGCCATTGAGCAATTTAAAGATGATTTATCCGGAACCGGTTCAAAGCTTTTTGGAGGCAGGTGGAACTTTGCAGGAATTGCAGTTTTGTATGCTACGGAAAATATTTCTTTATCAGCTCTTGAGATACTGGTGAGGGCTGATAAAAATAATATTCCACCGGACTATATGTTATTAAAAATAGAGGTGCCGGATAGCCTTCTTCTCACAAGTATATCCAAAAGTAAACTAAAAAAAGGCTGGAAAGAAGATTTGGAATACAGCCAGTTTATAGGGTCGGAATTTATTAAAAACAACAGTAATCTCACTCTTAAAGTTCCGTCTGCAATAGTAGATGAAGAACATAATTTTATCATTAATCCTGCTCATACCGACTTTAAGAAAGTAAAAATCAAATCAGTAAGCAAATTCTATTTCGATAAACGGTTTTTCCTCATAAATGAATAAACTATATCTTTTACTGGGCAGCAACATGGGAAACAGTATGCAACAACTTGCACAAGCCCGCAAACAAATTGCAACAAAGATTGGCCCCATTACCCGGCATAGCAAATTGTATAAAACTGCAGCATGGGGAAATACCCATCAACCAGATTTTATAAACCAGGTAATAGTTGCACACTCAAAATTTGATGCTTTTGCCGTTTTAAAATATATTTTAGAAATAGAACATGCCATGGGCCGCATCCGCACCAAAAAAAATGCTCCACGGATTATTGATATTGATATTCTTTTTTTTAATAAAGAAATTATTAACACAAAAAACCTGGTAATACCCCATCCCGCCATACAGGAAAGGCGTTTTGTATTAACACCACTAAATGAACTTTCGCCCGGTTTTATTCACCCGCTGTTGCACAAAAGCAATCACGAACTCCTCCTAAAATGCAGCGATACCCTGAATGTGAAAAAAATTTAACAACTGATACATAGTTTCCGATTATTTTGCATTACGCATGAAATACAATTTTGTTACTATTGAGGGAAATATCGGCGCCGGTAAAACCACTCTTGCACATTTACTAAGTAAACATTATAATGCCAGGCTTATACTGGAAGAATTTGCAGAAAATCCTTTTCTGCCAAAATTTTATGAAAGCCCGGAGCAATACGCTTTTCCGCTTGAGTTATTTTTTATGGCTGAGCGTTATAAACAATTAAAAGACCTGCTGCAAACAAAAGATATGTTTCAGCAGGTAACCATATCCGATTATCTTTTTACCAAATGCCTGCTATTTGCCAAAGTAAATTTGCCGGATGAAGAGTTCCGGCTGTATCAAAAACTATTTGATATCATAAACCCCCAGATTATTCAGCCTGATATTTTGATATACCTGCATACCCCGGTGAACAGGTTGCAGGAAAATATAAAGAAAAGAAACAGGCAGTATGAACAAAGCATACCCAACGATTATTTATTTTCGTTGCAGGAAACTTATACGCAGTACATAAAACAACATAATATAAAAACTCTTTTTGTAGATGCAGGTAATGCAGATTTTTTAGGGAATGATAAACATCTTAAAGTAATTACCGAGGCACTGGATAAAGAATACGAAAACGGACAGTATTACCTGGTATTACCATAATGTTATTACCATTTTTAAACACAATAATTTATAACTCCATTGGCCAACCTGCAAAAAAATAAAAACCCTTATGCTCCTTTAAAAATTAAAGAGTTTAAATATTTTATTGCGGGGCGTTTTATTTTTATTATGGGTTTGCGTATGACGGGTACAGTTATAGGCTGGTGGATATACCTGCTTACCAAAAGCCCTCTGGCATTAGGTTTGGTGGGCCTGTCAGAAGTAATTCCTGCATTGTCGCTGGCGCTGTATGCAGGGCATTATATAGATAGCAATGAAAAAAGAAAACTATTACTAACCTGCATCATTCTTTATGCAGTATGTATCTGCTTTTTTATATTTCTTTCTTTACCCTTTACAGAAAAACATTTAAGCCCATGGACAATTGCTTTGATAATTTGTATTGTAATTGCAGCCACAGGTGCTATACGTTCTTTTTGCGGGCCCACTTTTTCTGCTATGATTGCACAGATTGTGCCTGAAGCTTTATTACCAGCTGCTGCTTCTATCAGTTCTGCTACCTGGCTTATAGGATCTATTACAGGCCATGCTGCCGGCGGATTTTTAATTGCTTATATCGGCATAAACAAAACATTTTTTTTTATCCTGCTATTTATAATTACTGGGTTTATCATCTTAAAAAATCTTACGCTAAAGCCGGTATTACGCAAAGGAGTTTCCAATACCTGGCAAAGTGTAAAAGAAGGAATTAATTATGTTTTTAAAACCAAAGAATTACTGGGTGCATTAAGTTTAGATCTTTTTGCAGTACTCTTTGGTGGTGCTGTGGCCATGGTTCCCGTTTTTGCAAAAGATATTCTTCATATTGGCCCTATTGGTTTTGGCTGGCTTAATGCCGCCGCAGATATAGGCGCCATTATTACCGTAACGTTGCTCACCATATGGCCTTTACAAAAAAATCAGGGGCGGCTGTTGTTTTTTGCTGTTGCAGGTTTTGGATTATGCATCATAGTATTTGCCGTATCTAAAATTTTTATTCTTTCTTTTGTGGCTCTTTTAATAAGCGGCTGTTTAGATGGTATAAGTGTAACCATAAGAAGCACAATACTGCAGCTAAAAACACCAGGTGAATTAAGAGGAAGAGTTATGAGTGTGAACAGCATGTTTATTAATAGCAGCAACGAACTGGGCCAGTTTGAAAGTGGTGTGGCAGCAAAGCTTATGGGCATTGTGCCCTCGGTAATTTTTGGCGGATGTATGACACTGGCTGTAACCGTTATCACCTGGTTTAAGGCCCCTTCTCTCAGAAAAATGGAATACTAAAATGAGTAAAAGGTAAATGCCTGCCCCTAAAGTTTTGTAAAGCTGTCAATAAAAATTTATTAATGATGGCCATATGTTATCCTGTTTAATTTTAAGTAACTTGTATTTCAAAAAATACATTTTATATGCAACGCAGAACATTCCTTAAAAATACTTCTGTTGTTTTGGGTGCACTTGCACTTTTAAATAATGTATCGCTGGCGCAATTACTTGCCGATCCTGCCTTTAATATTAAAATGCTTACCGATAACATCGGCGTATTTACAGAAAAAGGAGGAACCATTCTTTTTATGATTACAAAAAAAGGAGTGGTAGTTGTAGACTCCCAGTTTCCGGATACTGCACCGCATCTTATTGATGAAATAAAAAAGAAAACTCAAAAACCTTTTCGCCTCCTGATAAATACGCATCACCATGGAGATCATACAGCAGGCAATATTGCATTTAAAGGAATGGTGGCGCATGTACTGGCTCATGCAAATAGCAAGATAAATCAGCAGGCATCTGCCCTTAAACAAAAAACGGAAGACAAACAGTTATATCCCGATCAAACTTATACCGATACCTGGTGTGAGAAGATAGGTAAAGAAAAAATCTGCCTTCATTATTTTGGCGCAGGTCATACCAATGGCGATAGCCTGGTGCATTTTCAACACAGCAATATTGTGCATATGGGCGATCTTGTTTTTAACCGCAGGCATCCATTTATAGATAAAACCGCAGGTGCCAGCATTGCCAACTGGATTGTAGTATTAGAAAAAGCTACCACTACTTTTGACAGCAATACGACCTATGTGAGCGGGCACTCAGCTACGGGTTATGATATTATTTTAAAGGCGGATGATATAAAAATGTTTAGAGATTACCTGGGCAATTTATTAAAGTTTACAGATGCGGAATTAAAAGCAGGTAAAACAAAAGAAGAAATTTTAAAAGCTGTAGAAATACCCGGATCGCCCCAATGGAAAGGAGATGGCATACAGCGCCCGCTTACTGCAGCATTAGAGGAGTTGGGGGTAAAGTAAATATCAACGTGAATGGTGAAAGGTGAAAGGTCAAGGCCTCCCCCCTATTTTTTCAGGGGTCAATGGTTGGCGATTGACATTTTTAATTCAATATTAAAAGCTACATTTCTAATAAAATTTTATACCATGGATAATGAAAATTACCTGGCAAGTGTACAACAACAGTTTTTGTATTATAAAATGCTGGGCGAAAAAGCTATGGCACAACTTGAGCCTGAGCAATTGTTTTTACAACCCAATGAAGACAGCAACAGTATTGCAATAATAGTGCAGCATATGGCAGGAAATATGCTGAGCAGGTGGACAGATTTTTTAACCAGCGATGGTGAAAAAGAATGGAGAAACAGGGATGCTGAATTTGAAATTGTATTACAGGATAAAGATGCAGTATTACAAAAATGGGAAGAAGGATGGGCCTGTCTTTTTAATGTAATAAACAACTTACGCCCTGCGCAGTTAACAGATACTATTTTAATAAGAAACGAACCGCATACTATTACAGAAGCCATCAACAGGCAACTCGCACATTACCCATATCATGTAGGGCAAATAGTATTTTTCGCAAAACAACTTAAAGGAAATTCATTTAAAAGCCTGTCTATTGCAAAAAACAAATCAGGAGAATTTAATGAACAAAAATTTGGAAGCATAAAATGATACTTCTTTTTGCGCTTCTCATTTGGTTAGCATCAGTTTTTCGAGCACAAAATAAACAGCAGGGCAAAAGCTGGCGTTTTTTAATGTAATGACCGGTTTTTTTAATAAAACATCTTCATCAGTATAAGGAAACCGTGCACAATCAGATGGGCGCACTTCATAAATACTGCAAAAATTATCCTCACCTAAAAAAGGGCATGGCTTCTGTTTCACTACATAATCTCCGTCTTCATCTACCAGCAGATATTTTTCTTTTAGTTCCCCTTCTTTTAATTTCAGATGTTTTGCAATCCTTTTAATATCGGGGCTTTTAAAACGTGGCGAATAATTTTTACAACAAGCCGCACAATCAAGGCAATTGATCTGGCTAAAAGCTTCTTCATGAAGACCGGGCAATTGTTTAAGCGTTTTATTCTTATCTGCCCTGTGCAAAAGCTGTTTGTACAACTTGATCCTGTCGCCTGATTTTTTTTGCCAGTTATGTAAAATGGGGTCACTCATAGCACAAAGATAATCTCTAAAAACACTAGCAATAAATACAAATTAAATATCAATCGTATTTAATATTATAACCTGCTGCTGGTTTTGTTCAGCACAAATCAATTTATTATACAGCAATTTTCCACAAGCTATTAATAAACAAAAACAAAGAATAAAATGTTATTTTGATACCGTAAATTTGCGGCAAAATTTATGCATTTAAACTTCATGAAAAGTTACAGGTTACCTTGTAACGGTTTTAAAATCTATACTTTAAAAGCATCAAAAAGTTGCTTTACCTTTAAATAAAACGCTGGTTTATATGAATCTTTTTGAACAACAACAGGCAGAATTTTCGCAAAGACATATTGGTACAAGTGAAGAAGAAACGGCTATCATGCTTAAAATTATTGGCATGAATTCTATAGAAGAGCTTATAGAAAAAACGGTTCCCTCATCAATAAGACTGCAGCAGCCACTAAACACTGGTGCTCCCATGAGTGAGTACCAGTACCTAACGGAACTTAAAAAAACTGCTTCTTTAAACAAAGTTTATAAAACATATATAGGCCAAGGCTACTATAATACCATTGTGCCCAGTGTTATTCTCCGTAATGTTTTTGAAAACCCGGGATGGTACACCCAGTACACCCCCTACCAGGCCGAAATTGCGCAGGGGCGTTTGGAAAGCTTACTCAATTTTCAAACCATGGTAAGCGATCTTACTGCACTACCCATTGCAAATGCCAGTCTGCTGGATGAAGGCACTGCTGCGGCAGAAGCCATGGCTATGTTGTTTAATCATAAAAACAAAAATCACGATCATATTACGGCTCCTAAATTTTTTGTAGATGAGCATGTGTTTGATCAAACAAAAGACATTTTAATTACCAGGGCCAAACCTATAAATGTAGAGCTGGTTTTTGGCGATTATAAAACCGTACAGTTAGACGATTTATATTTTGGTGCTATTGTACAGTATCCCAACAGTAATGGACTGATTAATGATTACAAAAAATTTATTGATGATGCACATGCAGTAGATGCATTGGTAGTAATGGCCACCGATTTGCTGGCACTTACCTTATTAACGCCTCCCGGAGAACTGGGAGCAGATGTAGCCATTGGTAATTCGCAAAGGCTGGGTGTGCCTTTAGGTTTTGGCGGCCCGCATGCTGCTTTTTTTGCAACAAAAGACGATTTTAAAAGAAATATTCCGGGTCGTATTATAGGCGTAAGCCAGGATGCACAGGGCAACCGCTGCCTGCGTATGGCTTTGCAAACAAGGGAGCAGCATATACGCCGTGAAAAGGCCACCAGTAATATTTGCACAGCACAGGCATTGCTTTCTAATATGGCAGCAATGTATGCCGTTTATCATGGAGGCGAAGGATTGAAAAATATTGCCAAAAGAATAAGCCTGCTTGCACACACCCTAAGCAAAGAACTGCAGGTCATGGGTTACACCAATCAAAATAATTTTTATTTTGACACCCTGAAAATAAATATTGATAATGTGGCTGCATTTAAAGAAAGAGCCGGGCAGCAGGAAATAAATTTTTATTATTATGAAAATGCTGTGGGCATATCGTTAGATGAAACCACATCGCAATCAGATATTCTTGATATACTCCATTTATTTGCGGCTATGCATAACAGTGATGTTGCTGTGGCTAATTTTGATGCTGATATTTTGCTAGATAATATTCCTTCATCTCTTACAAGAACCTCAGCGTTTTTAACACATCCTGTATTTAACTCCCACCATAGTGAGAGCCAGATGATGCGTTACATTAAAAGCCTCGAAAATAAAGATCTTAGTCTCAACACTTCCATGATTTCTCTGGGTAGTTGTACAATGAAGTTGAATGCTGCCACCCAGCTTATTCCTGTAAGCTGGCCTGAGTTTAACAGTATTCATCCTTTTACCCCGGCAGACCAATGGAAGGGTTATCAAAAAATAATTACAGAATTAGAAAGCTTTTTAAATAATATCACGGGTTTTACTGCAACTTCTTTGCAGCCAAATAGTGGTGCACAGGGAGAATATACAGGCCTTCTTACTATAAGGGCATACCATGCAGATAGAAATGAAGCGCACAGGAATATTATTCTTATACCGATATCTGCACATGGCACTAACCCTGCAAGTGCGGTAATGGCTGGTTTTAAGGTAGTAGTTACCAAATGCGATGAAGCAGGTAATATAGATGTAGAAGATCTTAGGGCAAATGCAGTTAAACACAAAGATCATCTTGCAGGGCTGATGGTTACTTACCCAAGTACACATGGTGTGTTTGAAGAAAGCATTAAAGATATATGTTTGCTAATACACGACAACGGTGGTTTGGTTTATATGGACGGTGCTAATATGAATGCACAGGTAGGGCTTACCAGCCCTGGTAATATTGGCGCAGATGTTTGCCATTTAAACCTGCATAAAACTTTTGCAATACCACATGGTGGCGGAGGCCCGGGAATGGGACCGATTTGTGTAAACGATAAATTAGCTCCTTACCTGCCAGGCCATATTTCTTTAAGTAATGAAAATAAAGCCATTCATGCAGTTAGTGCTGCTCCTTATGGCAGTGCCAGTATATTACTTATTAGCTACGGTTATATTAAGATGCTTGGCGCACAGGGTTTAAAGAAAAGTACCGAGTATGCTATTCTTAATGCCAACTATATGAAAGCAAGATTAGAAAAAGAGTTTACCATTTTATATACCGGTAAAAACGGGACATGTGCTCATGAGTTTATAGTAGACCTAAGACCATTTAAACAGACTGCTGGTGTAGAAGCAGAAGATGTTGCAAAACGTTTGATGGATTATAATTTTCACGCCCCCACCCTTAGTTTTCCTGTACCCGGCACTATTATGATAGAGCCTACAGAGAGTGAAGACATGGCTGAACTAGACCGGTTTTGCGATGCTCTGCTAAGCATACGTAACGAAATTAAAGCTATTGAAGAAGGAAAAGCAGACAAAGCAGATAATATGTTGAAACATGCTCCTCACACACAGTTTGTTATTACAGCAAATGAATGGGGGCATGCTTACAGCAGGCAGCAGGCAGCCTATCCACTGGATTATGTTACTCATAATAAATTTTGGCCAAGTGTGAGCAGGGTAAACAATACTTATGGAGACCGTAACCTGGTATGTACCTGTGAGCCGGTTAGTTCGTATATAGAAGAAACGGTTTAGTTTTTTTTGACACACTGTTTTATAATACTAAAACCAATTTAAATAAAACCGTTTTTCAACTATGGCTAAAAACGATTTTTGTTCATCAAAATGATCATACCTATATTTTATTGAGTATTTCTACACATCAACATATAATTTTTCCCACCTGTAAAATTCCTTACAGTACCCTTTTTAACCATTTTAAAGTTGTTTTACATAAAACTGGGCTACCAATATTTCTTTAAAAACAGTTTTTTCTCCTTAATCTTATCTTTTTTAATTTAATTCATAAATTCTTTTCTAAAATTTATGGCATTTCATTAAATGTTATTTACACTCATATATCATACAAATAGAAATATTTCAAAAAAGGCTAATAAAAAGGTACTTACACCCGGTATACCGTAAATTTACTGTGCAAATAATTTGCGGTTTCCGAAAAAGCCTTTATGTTTGCATAGTAATTACGAATGATTGATACCTCGGTTATTCTTTTTTACAAAACTAACTCCAATCTCCAACGAATCTACCATCCCAAATTTGGTAACGCTTACCAGCGCCAAATAAAGGAAAACAAATTAACTCAACCCAAACCACAAGAAAATGAACAAAAATTTTACCTTTTTAAGGTACATCGCATTATTTACTGCTGTACTTTTCTCCTCCTTACAATCTAAGGCGACCGATTCCACCAACTATGTTGTTAGTTTTATATCAGCTCCCGTTTTAATAAGCGGTATTGATCTCCAGGTTGGGGCAATTTATAAATTTGCTGATGTAGCAAATAGTACAAG
>JAYVGA010000095.1:0-12932 GCA_043772635.1 Chitinophagaceae bacterium | reverse complement strand
TTTAATATCAATCTGTACAGGTAGTTATATGTGGCATACATTTTAATAAATGCTTGTTAAAGAACCACAGCTTGCAATCTCCCGCAGGATTTTTGTCGTTAATTAGGTCACTTAAAATTAAACTTACCATTATGCAAACATTCCTCTTTCGTGCCTTTGGCATAGCCATAATAGTTGTTACTTTTTTTATTTCCTGCAAAAAAAACGATGTGGCGGCTCCGGCAGCTTTAACCAATCCAGGTACAGGCAATACGCCTCCTGCTCCAAACCCGGATTTAATAAAAGATACCAGCTTAATTTTTGCCCGGGATATTTATTTGTGGAATACCCAGATCCCTGCAGATTTTAATGCAAGATCATATGCAGATCCGGCTGCTATTATGAAGGCTATTCAACCTTACAGTATAGAACCTGGCTTTAGCGGCCCCGTAGATAAATGGAGTTTTGCCATGAAAAAAACGGAATGGGATAAGCAAAGTGGCGGAATGAGTTTATTATCTGCAGCAGGCAATGAAGCAGGCGATTTTGGTATTACCGTTTTCTTTAGAGCCGAAGGAGATTTGCGGGTACGCCTGGTGGAGCCAAATTCTCCGGCAGGGCAGGCAGGAATAAAAAGAGGCTGGCGCATTACACAAATAAATAATAACAGTACTATCACTACAGCAAATGCAGATTTTATTATAAACAATGTGTATTATTCTGCAAGTACAAATTTTGCCTTTACAAAGCCAGACGACGGCACAGTAAACATTACCCTTAATGCAGCGCATTATGCAGAAAAACCAGTGTACCTGGATACGGTGTATGATATGGGTGCACAAAAAATTGGTTACCTCGTATTTAATTCTTTTTTGGGCAAAACTGCTGATATCAGTTCTGAGTTTCAGCGGGTGTTTAACCATTTTGCCAGCCAGCAGGTAACAGATGTAGTGGTAGATTTAAGATACAATGGTGGAGGGTATGTTTCTATAGCAGAACAACTGGCCAATTATCTTGCCCCGGCTGCAGCCAATGGCGGCCTTATGATGAAACAGGAATACAACAGCCAAAACAGCGCAGAGAACAGCATTTCGTATTTTAGAAAAACAGGAGGTCTTAACCTTAATGATATTTATTTTATTGTGAGCAGGAGTACAGCATCGGCCAGCGAATTACTCATAAATAGTTTAAAACCTTATATGGATGTAAAATTAATCGGGCCATCGCCCGCCACACATGGCAAGCCTGTAGGATTTTTTCCTATACCGGTGGGAGATTGGTACGTATTTCCTATATCTTTTAAAACCAGCAATAAAAATGGCGAAGGCAGTTATTTTAACGGATTGCCGGTTAATGCCCAGGTTGCAGATGGCCTGGATAAAGACTGGGGAAATACCAGCGAGAATTGCCTGGCCAGTGCCATAAAAAATATTACTGCCGGCACTTACTTCAGGGGAGCAGAAACATACCGGCCTTCTGCGGCTCTTATAAACGGAAATGACAAACTGGATGAGCCATTTTTAAAAATTACTGTTGACCAAAAAAAATAAATGTATAGCTCCGCAAGGAGCTTTTTTTATAAATGAAAATTTGCAACGAACTTAGCAGCAGTTTTTATAGTACTAAAAAATTAATACATGAAGCCCACCGCATTTATATTTGATTTAAACGGCACTATGATTGATGATATGGATTACCATGAAAAAGCATGGTTTGATATGCTGAATGAAGATATGCAGGCCGGGATAAGCATGGCCGATATAAAAAAACAGATGTATGGAAAAAATGAGGAGGTAATGGTAAGAATTTTTGGCAAAGAAAAATTTACGCTTGAAGAAATGACGGCACATTCCTATAAAAAAGAATTGCTGTATCAAAAAGTTTTTTTGCCCCACCTTAAACTCATCAATGGCCTGCATGAGTTTTTTGAAAAAGCAGTGGAGCAAAATATTTTAATGGCCATTGGCACAGCGGCTATCCCCTTTAATGTAGATTATGTGCTGGACAATATTCCCATTAAAAAATATTTTAGTGCTATTGTAACTGCCGATGATGTGGCAGCCAGCAAACCAAACCCTACCGTATTTTTAAAATGTGCCGATAAACTGCAGGCGCCTTATGCCAGTTGTATAGTTTTTGAAGATTCGCCAAAGGGTGTAGAAGCAGCATTAAACGCAGGTATGAAAGCTGTGGTAATAAAAACCTATCATACAGAAGATGAGTTTAGCCATTTAACCAATGTGCTGATGTTTGTAGATGATTATAAGGATGAAAGATTGCAGGAATTGTTTTATTAATTCAATATCTGAATTTTGAAGGATCTTGTTTCATGCCCCAAAATAACAACACTTCTATTTGCTTTTTCCCTGGCTTATAATGATAAACCATTTGTGTATGTTTATTGAGTATCGCAATTCTGACATTCTTTTTTTTAAGTGAAGGACGGCACATCTCAGGATAACGTTTTAATGTGGATAATACTTCTGAAGTACGTTTGATAAATTTTTCTATTTCTCTTTCGGTCCAATTTTGTTTTAAATACTCTACAATCTTATCAAAACTTAACCTGGCACTATCAGTCCAGCGTATTTCTTCTACAATTATTTCAACCATTTCTTATATTTTTTCATTACTACATCATGTGCTGTTAATTTACCGGATTGCATTTCGGCTAAAGATTTATCAATTGCCTGTTGCTGCTCCAGTCCAATTTCGTCCCACCAATCTTTCTTTTCTTCTATAAATGACTTAACCACTGTTAATACGGTTCTTTTTTGTTTTTCATTTAAATAAGCCAGGGATTGAGTAATTTCTTTTTCTAAAGTTTTAGCTGCGTTCATGCTTTTTTAATTTTACTCAAATTTACTTTTTTTTCTATTTCAACAGGCGTTTGTTTTTTGTAGTATAAAGATTAGCACCTGCCCAGCTTTATATAAAAAAGTTAAAACCCCTGTGTAATTTGTTTCACTGCTGCATCCATGCATATATTCACCATAACCAAAAAATTTTAACCATGAGAAAAATATTAATATTTACCAGCCTATTTATTCTTAGTTGCCATTACAGTTTTGCAGCAGATGAAAAAAATACTGTGGGCTCCAGCATTAAATCGGTAACGGTTTACAGAAATGGTGCAGAGCTGATTCATACCGCCAAAGCCGGTTTAAAACAGGGCACCAATGAACTTACTATTGAAGGCATAAGCAATACCATTGATATGAACAGTCTGCAGATTAACTGCCCGGCCGTAATTACTATTCTCGGGGTAGAATTCAGTAACCAGTTTTTGGTAAATGATATGGCTACACCAGAAATGAAAAAACTGCAGGATTCTATAGAAACGGTAAATGCAGAAATTGAAAAAATAGCTATTTCCATTACCACTACCGAAGACCTGCTTACCGTTTTAAAATCTAACAAAGAAATTAAAGGCTCGCAAACAGGCCTCAGCGTGGCAGAGCTGGTAAAGCTGATGGATTATTACAAACTAAAATCTTCAGAATTACAAAACGATCTATCTGCATTAAAAATAAAAAAAGAAAAAAAGCAACTGGTGCTGGATAAATTAAACAGGCAGGTGCAGGAAGAACAAAAGAAAAATACTACGGCTGCGGGCAGAATTATTCTGCAACTTTCGGCAGCGCTTCCCGGCGAAAATGAATTTACCATTTCTTACTTAACACCCAATGCATACTGGACACCTTATTACGATATGAAAATTGAAAGTGTAAAAAGCCCCATAACCATTGTGTACAAAGCTAAAATAAGCCAGAGCACCGGCATAGACTGGAAAAAAGTAAAACTCTCTTTATCTACTTCCTCTCCTTCGCAGTATGGTGCTGCGCCTTTACTCAGGAGTTGGTTTTTGAGTTATATAAACCCGGTGGCTGCAATGGAAAGAGATTTGTATAAACAAAATTCCATACAGTCATCATTGGCAGGCAGTGTATCTAAATTAGATGAGGTAGTTGTTACCGGATACGGCAGCAACAAAATAAAACTTAGAGGACAAAACAGTATGCAGGGAAACAGCGAGCCCATCTACATTGTAAATGGAGCAGAGATGAGCGCATCAGATAAAGAAAGACTGGATCCTAATTCTATAAAAAATGTGCAGGTGCTAAAAGGCGATGATGCTAAGGCTTTGTATGGCTTAAGAGCAGCAAATGGTGCTGTGCTTATTAATTTAAAAGATGGTTTGGATGATTATGTTTCTGTAGCAGATAATGAACTGCATGTAACTTACGATATAGACCTGCCTTATGATGTGCCCACCAATGGCAAGCAGCAGATAGCCACATTAAAAGAAGCAAGCGTGAATGGGTTGTTTAAATTTTATGCCGTGCCTAAGTTAGATAAAGATGCTTTTTTGCTCACAGAAATAAGCGACTGGGAAAAACTAAACCTGCTTGCCGGCGAAGCCAATATTATTTTTGAGGGAACCTATGTGGGCAAATCATTTATAGATCCCAACAGTACAAACGATACGCTTAATCTTACTTTAGGAAAAGATAAAAGGGTAGTGGTTAAAAGAGAAAAACTAACCGATTACAGCAGCGTAAAATTTTTGGGCAGCAACAAACTGCAAACCATTACTTACGAACTTACGGTTAAGAATAATAAAAAAGATGCTATCTTTTTTATCCTCAAAGACCAGTACCCCATAAGCACCAATAAAGAAATAGAAGTAACCCTGGCAGAAAGCAGTGGCGCAGCGGTGAACGAAGAAATTGGCGTATTAACCTGGAAACTGCAACTGGCACCAGGAGAAAGTAAAAAAGTACGCATCAGCTATAGTGTAAAATATCCAAAAGGGAAAGTGCTGAATTTAAATTGAGAAACGGGCAACCATTATCTTTTGCAGCATTTTGTTTATTGCCACAGATTCGCAGATAGTTTAATCTGCGAATCTGTAGCAATTATTTTCATAAAATTTCAGCAGCGAAAATTTATGATCTGAAATTTAATCTGTGGCAATCATATTCAATTAATCATTTTTCACCGGCTCTATCAAATCCCACAAATTTCCATACAGGTCTGCAAATACGGCTACGGTACCATAGAGTTCTGCAACGGGTGGCCTTATTATTTTTACCTCATTGTTTAATAAATGTTGGTAATAACTTTTAAAATCATCGGTATGCAAAAATAAAAATACCCTTCCGCCGGTTTGGTTGCCCACCCTGCTTTTCTGTTCATCTGTGGCTGCTTTTGCCAAAAGTAAATTACAGCCCGCAGAATCTTTGGGAGCTATAATTACCCAGCGTTTGGTATCGCTCAACACCGTGTCTTCAATAAGCGTAAAGTGTAATTTTTTTGTATAAAAAGCTATGGCTTCGTCGTAGTCGTTTACCAGCAAAGCAATATGGGCAATTTGTTGTTTCATTTTATTGGAGTTTCTTTTTTAAAAATTATGATGACATACATTTAATTAAGGCGGACGCTAAATATTTTACTGCATTAAAATTTTAAACAACTTTGTGGTTTTTTATTGCTGTAAAATTCAGATGGTAAAACTGCTGTCTTTGGCCGGCTCGCTATTAGTCATTTATGCTATAAAAATACTTGTTTTCAATCTTTCTAAAACCACCCGTCTATTCAAAACTATCATTCATATACTAAAACAACCATTTTATCTATTTACATTAAGTATTTTAAAAAATGCCCTTTATGTTTACAACGGTTTTTCATAGGATATTGGATTTTTAAAACGGGGCCGAATTTCTATTCAAGCCCCCAATTTTTTAAACAAGTGTTTTTTTGGTTAAATATACATCAACGAACATAGTGCCTGTTTACAAACAGAGTTATGTAAAACAAAAATGCCATCCCTTTTACCGGGGATGGCATTTCTGCAAAAGATATTTTTTATTTTATACCATATTTCTTTTTATACCTTTCATTCAGTTGCTTGTGTTTATCATCCAGGTTTATATCACGCCCTTGTATAAATGCTTTTGTAACCACGCTGGTTTTCATATCCAGTATATCTCCTTCGCTTATGATGATATTGGCATCTTTGCCCACTTCTATACTTCCTGTACGGTCTGCTATACCCAAAATTTTTGCAGCGTTTAGCGTAATTGCCTGCAACGCTTCTTCTTTGCTAAGTCCATAGCTGGAAGCTGTACCTGCATTAAACATAAGGTTGCGCCCGGTGGTTTGCCCGTCTTCATCTGTTAGTGCAAATAATATTCCTGCCTGTTGCAGAGCAAAGGGTGTTTTAAAAGGCTGGTCCACATCATCATCTTCTGATGTGGGCAGGTTATGCAATTGCTGCAGAATAACCGAAATATTATTTTGTTTGAGCAATGGCGCCAACTGGTAACTTTCGCTGCCCCCCACAATGGTTACATCAAAGCCAAACTCTTTTACAAAATCTATGGCTACCAGCATTTCTTTTACAAGGTTGCAATGCACAAAAAATTTCTGCGATTTATTAAACAATCCTTTTACCGATTCAAATTTTAAATTTATAGCAGACCTGTTGGTTTGTGCCTGGTAGGCTTTTGCTTCCCGTAAAAATCCTTTTACTTTTTCTATTCTTTCCAGGCCTGCCTTTACTGCATCTATTTCTGGTGGTGCAGATGGGCCGCCTCCAAACGCACCCCTTGGCCGGTTAAACAAGGAAGGCATGTAAAAATGCATAGCGCCATTTGTTTTGTAAGCGGCGTCTTCCCACGTCCACGCATCAAACTGCACTACGCTGCTGCTGCCCGCAAGCAATGGACCCTGTGGTATAATATTGGCCATTAAAATACCATTGCTGCGTAAAGTATTTATTATTTTAGAATCGGTATTGTAAGCCACAATACTTTGTATGTTGGGATTCATTTCACCAATTTCATTAAAATCGTTGCTGCCCCTAACCGAACTACCGATTTCTTTTAAACCTGTGGTTGTATTGCTTAAAATAAGACCGGGATAAACATGCATTCCCGCAGCATCCACAACTTTTACATCATCCGCAGGAATTGGCAAATCAATTCCTATCTTTTCTATTTTGCCATTATTTATTTGTATGGTAGTATTGGTAAGCACCTGCCCGTTGCCGGTATGAACGGTACCATTTTTAATAAAGAGTAACCCTTTATATTCTGCTGCAGGATAAACAGTTTCCTGGGCCACAGCAACAATGCCAGTGGTAAGTAAACTAATTATTATTATATATTTTTTCATTTATAATTATTTAAAAACTTAAAAAGAATAAACTTACAACTATAAGTTCCAGTTCCCTTCACCCCGAAATCCTTCGGGGCAAGGGGGTTAGGGGGCCTCAAGCACCAATAGCCCATGATTATGTGCATGGTCTTCACAAGTGTTCATGTGCCTCATGCTGGGTGCAGCGGGCTGTACAGCGCCGCCACTTTTCTTTTCATCCAGCATTTTTTGTACTAATCTGTTTCTTTCTGCCAGTACCTCTTTGCGCAGCTCTTTATCTTTTTCCCTGTCAAAATAAATTATCCCATCCACAAAAGTTTTTTCTGCTATAGCATAAATGCTTAAGGGATTATCGCTCCACAAAACAAGATCTGCATCTTTGCCTGCTTTTATACTTCCCACCTGCTTGTCAATATGCAGCATTTTTGCAGGATTAAGTGTTACCATTTTTAACGCATCTTCTTCGCTCATGCCAGAATACTTTACAGCCTTTGCAGCTTCATGGTTTAGCCGCCTTGCCATTTCTGCATCATCACTATTTATAGCCACATTTACACCCACACTGTGCATAATGCCGGGGTTGTAGGGTATGGCATCCTGCACTTCTAATTTATAAGCCCACCAATCGCTAAAGGTAGATGCAGCAGCACCATGCGCTTTCATTTTATCTGCCACTTTATAGCCTTCCAGTATGTGGGTAAATGTGTTTATGGTAAATCCAAATTGTTCGGCCATTCTCATGGTTTCTACAATTTCACTCTGCACATAACTATGGCAGGTAATAAATCTTTTTTTATTCATTATTTCTACCAGTGCATCCAGTTCAAGATCTCTTCTTACCAATTTTCCGTTTGGTCCTTTAAGTGCATTTTCATAATCTTTAGCTCTTGTAAAAGCATCTACCTGCACCTGCTGCACACCCATGCGGGTATCCGGAAAACGGTTGTTGCCCTGGGTAGTCGTACGTTTTACATTTTCTCCCAATGCAAATTTTATAAAACCATCGGCGCCTTTAAACTTTAATGCATCATCATTGGCACCCCAGCGCAGTTTTATTAACTGCGTTTGCCCGCCAATGGTATTGGCGCTGCCATGTAAAATATGGGATGAGGTAACACCACCGCTCAGTTGCCTGTAAATATCTATATCGTCAGGATCAATATTATCTGCAATGCGAACTTCGGATGTTACAGACTGCCCGCCTTCATTTATAGATGCTGCAGCAATATGGCTGTGTTCATCAATAATACCTGCGGTTATATGTTTGCCGGTAGCATCTATAACACGGGCCTGTGCATTGCTTAAATTTTTACCCACGGCACTTATTTTTCCGTTTATAACCAGCACATCTGCATTGGTTAAAACTCCTTCTTTTTCATTGGTCCATACGGTTGCATTTTTTAAAAGCAAGGTTTCTGTTTTAGGCATTTCTTCCCAGCCAAAAGACATATTAGGGTAAGTAAGTTTGCCCATAACAGGCGTTGTTTTTTTGCGGGCACTGTCTGCTTTGGCTGCAATATCATTTGTAAAAGCGGCAGTAAACCATAAGGCATTGCCTGCACTGTCTGTGCCGGTTCCGCTCCAGTTATTTCCATTACTCACACCACTAAGCCTAAAACCTTTTTTACCTTTTTTGGTTTCTGCAAAACTCAGTTTTATCATTTTACCATCATGATTAAATTTAGTTGGTATAGTGTCTTTGCTGATGATATCTGCGCTGTTGCTGTTCTTCACATCAAGGCTGAAATTTTTAATGCCCGAAGCTGTGTGTAACGTTAACGCATAGTTGCCTTTTACTTCCTGCATGGCATCTTCTTTTACCCCATATTTTTGCCCCTGTACCCAGTTTTGCAGGATGGTTGTTTTTTCTGCAAATACCGGCCCGCTGGTAATAATAAAATTAGCCCATTTGCCTGCATCAATACTTCCGGTTTCGTTATACACATTTAAAAGTGTGGCCGGATTTTTTGTAAGCGCTTCCATTGCTTTTGTTTCGCTAAGGCCATATTCCATTGCCTTGCGCAGGTTGCTTAAAAATTGTTTGGGTTCTCTTAAGTCTGCAGCTGTGAGGCAAAAATTAATGCCTGCTTTTTCAAATGCTGCCGGGTTGTAAGGCGCCATTTCCCAATGCTTCATGGTAGCAAGAGAAATAAAACGGGTTTCATTGGCATCTTCTGCATCCATAGCCTGCGGAAAATTGAGGGGCAAAATAAAAGCCGCTTTGGTAGCAGCCATTTCTGCCATACGCTGGTATTCATTGCCACCAGCCTTAATAATAAACTGTACCCCAAATTCATCTCCTATACGGTCTGCACGCAGGTTGTTCCATTTATCATTGGCATCAAATATTAAAGGAAATGATAAGTTATTATTCCATGCCTGCAGGCTTAGGTTGGTGCCTTCTGTGGCGGGCCGGTTTTTATACCACTGTGCATCTAAAAATGTTTGGCGAAGCAATGCAATACTGCCCATAAGGCTGCCGGGATAACTTTGCGTAGAGTTACCCTTGCTAAAAGAATAATGAGCCGAGGCCTTTTCTTTTATAATACTAAAGTTTTCTGCTTTATCCGAAAGGCCAACCACCACGCCGGTGCCCCTTGCAATGCCATCTTTTTGATGGGTGAGTACCACACCAAAACCTGCATCTCTCATTATTTTTGCTCTGCTTTCATCTGCCACAAAAATGGCGGCTGCATTTACATCTGAGCGTATTGCCTGGTTCCAGCCGTAGGCGCCCTTTGTATTACTGGTTAACTGTGAAGGTGCAAAAAAATTAAACCCTCCGCCCTGTCTTTGGGTTACATTAATTCCATAATCGCTGTAAATATCAATAAAGGAGGGATAGATAAATTTTCCTTTGCAATCTATTACCGTAGCATCGGCAGGAATGGTTACCCCTGTGCCTGCGGCAGTAATTTTTCCTTCTTTAATAATTAAAGTGCCGTTGGTAATGGTGGTTTGTGCATCTTTTACAATGGTTGCATTGGTAAATGCGTACACGCCCATTCGTTTATCTGCCACGCCGTTTACCGGAAATGTTTCCTGGCTTAGGGCAACAGGTACCCGTAAACCAAATACCAAAAACAGCAGGGCTGTTTTATATTTTCTCATAACTGTGGGTTTTATATTTTGGTAAATTAATAATGCTGTAAACTACAGTAAAATAAAACATCCCCTTATTCCGCTCTTCATATTTTAAATAATTATACATCTGCAGCAGCCAGTATATCCAGCGAATATTTTATCAATTGTTCCACTGCCTTATTGCCATCCATAGAAAATGTTTGGGTTACCCTGTTGGCCACAACCACATTCAGGCTTATCCCATGATGGCCCATTAGCCTGCACAAACCGTAAATTGCAGAACTCTCCATTTCAAAATTGGAAATAAAAAAGCGCTCATATTTAAAGTTCGTGAGTTTATCTATAAGGCCGGGATAAGCCAGACCCAGCCTTAGTACTCTTCCCTGCGGACCAAAAAATCCAGGACATCCAATGGTAATACCCTGCGTATAGCCATTGCCGAAAGTTTGTAAAAGATTTTTGCTGCCTTCAAAAATATATGGCAATACATTACCGGTGGTTAGGCCTGTGTGGTTTTTAAATGCATTTATAATTGCTATTTCTTCTGCATGGTTTTGTTTAATATAAAAATGCATCACATTATCAAAGCCAAGGCCATGAGTGCCGGCCACAAAACTATCTACGGGTATATGCTCCTGCAAAGAACCAGAAGTACCCAGGCGTATAATGTTTAAAGCAGTAAGCGTTGGTTTGATGGTTTTTGTTTCAAAATTTATATTTACCAGGGCATCCAGTTCGTTTAGGGCGATATCAATATTATCGGGCCCAATGCCGGTGCTTACCACAGAAATTCTTTTTTTATTAAGATATCCTGTATGCGTAATAAATTCCCGGTGTTTAAAACTAAATTCAATACTGTCAAAATGCCTGCTCACTTTTTCTACCCTGTCCGGATCGCCTACGAGCAGCACGGTACCTGCAATTTCTTCCGGCCTCAGCCCAAGGTGATAAATGGCTCCACGTTTGTCTAATATAAGTTCCGATTCGGGGATTTTGTTCATAAACTTAGATTAATACTCATGATGTTGTTTAAAAAGAAACAGCTTAGATGTTGATTGCAACCTGTAATTAAAAAGATAAAAGTTTTTCTTAATCTATAAAAGCTTTATGTAAACTAATAAAAAACGAATAGATATTTTATGCACACAGCAATATAAATGTTTCGGGTTGAAAGGTCAATTTTTTTTATAATGAGTTTAGATAATAGAATGTATAAACTGTTCAAATGATATCGTTGCATTAAAAGCAGCACAGGTGGCTCCTCCGGAGCCGGAAGTTTGTAATTATGATATTTCTATAAACAGGGTGCTCCTCCGGAGCATAATGCGGGAGCAAACATGGGTTTTGTTTATTGGATGAATATTTCTGAATTATATCTTTCTTACTTATCTCTTAAGGAACACGGGTTATAAATTTCTGATAGCAATATAAACAGGATGCTCCCCGGGAACTTATAAAACCAAACAAATTTTGTTACGATTACATCAATTTATTTTGCCGGAATAATTTAGCCACCCTTACTTTTAATCCGGGCGTTCATTGCTCCAGCGGAGCATCCTGTTTATAGCCCTAACCGTAATGGATTTTCCGGCTCCAGAGGAGCCACCTGTGGATTGAAGACTGTTTGTGAATTTATTTTGCCCCTGCCTACTAATCAAAAAAATCAAACAAATATTTTTCTTCAAATGGCACTTCAAATTTTTTCAGTAGTTGATGGTATTCTGCCCGGAATGTTTTTTATGATGATGTTGCTCCTGGTTTAAAACATATTTTACCACCCTGTCTATATGCGAATGTGAATAAGAAAATATCCCATAACCATTCTGCCATTCAAATTTGTGTTTGCACCATTTTTTATCATTTACAAAATCATTACTTTCTACTTTAATTTCTTTAATAAAATCCGGGATAAAAATGATGGGCTTAAAGCCTATAAAAATATGGGCATGATAAGGCATACAATGAATAGCCAGCATCTTTGCTTTTCTGTTTTGTACCAGTGCCGTCATATATTTGTGCAGTTCCTCCTTGTTTTCTTTTACAATAAGGCTTTGCCGGTTTTTTACTGCAAATACAAACTGTAGATATATCTGTGAAAATGTGTCAGCCATTTTTTTAGTTTTTATGAAGCTCAATAAAGAGCCCCGGATTATTAAAAAATAAAGAACCCTTTAAAATAAAAAGAATAATTTGAATTTACTACTGATTAGCCTGCCTTTTGGCTTAAATTTGATTTTTACAATTAATATTATGGCAGAAAAAATAATATCCATTCCCTCTTTTAGTTTGCCTGCAAGGATAGACCAGGTAGGTATTGAAGAAAGGGCTGCACGTTTTACCAAACGAAGTATAAAAAAAGAGACAAAGCTAAATGGCCTGCTGCTTACACTGAATATGATAGACCTTACCACGCTGGAAGGAAAGGATTCGGAAGGAAAAGTAAAGCAGATGTGTTATAAAGCAGTGCACCTGCACGATGCATACCCGGGCCTGCCCACTGTAGCTGCAGTGTGTGTGTATCCTTCTATGGTGGCTATTGCAAAAAAGGCCGTAGGAAATTCGGGAGTAAAAGTAGCTTCTGTTGCTACAGCTTTTCCCGGTGGGCAATCATCACGCAGTGTAAAAATAAGCGATGTAAAATTTGCGGTGCAGCAGGGCGCTGATGAAATAGATATGGTAATAAGCCGGGGTAAATTTTTAGAAGGAGA
>JAYVGA010000094.1:0-31489 GCA_043772635.1 Chitinophagaceae bacterium | reverse complement strand
CCCGCAGCAGTTAAGCCTGCAACAGTTGCAGAGCCTACGCAAACTCTTATGGCAGCCGCCAGCAACCAGCCCAGCAACAACGGATTAATAGATAAACCCTGAAGCTGCTGCCCTATTACAATGCTTACACCACTATCTACCAATACCTGTTTTAATGCACCGGCTCCGGCAACAATTAATAAAATGGGTGCAATATCTTTTACTGCTTCAGTATAAAAATTCATGATTGTTTTTACAGCAATTTTTTGAGCAATGCCCAAAGACCCGGTAGCAAATAAAAGTGCTGCCAGTAAAACAATTACAGGATCGCTGATAAAAGTAAGGAGGGGCAAAGCCTTTTCATTTATAAAAATTACATAAGGCAATGCGGTAATAATAATGAGTAACAGCGCAGGTAAAAGTGCAGAAAAAAAACTGTTGGCTGCGCCGGGCAGCTGAGCAAAAGATTTTGGCTGGGTTTGAAATATGGCCAGTGGTTTGGTGGTAATATTTTTTACACTGCGTGCAAATAAAGGCCCCGCAACAATTACAGCAGGAATGGCAACAAGAATACCGTATAAAAGAACTTTGCCTGCATGGGCATGCAATTGTATGGCAATGGCAGATGGCGAAGGATGCGGCGGTAAAAAACCATGCGTTACAGAAAGTGCTGCCAGCATAGGTAAGGCGGTGTACACAGCTGGCAAACCGGTGCGGTAAGTAACAGAAAATACCAACGGCACCAGCAGCACAAAACCTACATTATAAAATAACGGAATGCCCACAATAAAACCCGTAAGCATCATGGCCCAGTGAAAATATTTTTTACCAAAAAGTTGTATAGATGTATCTGCAATTTTTTGTGCTGCCCCACTCTCTGCAACCAGTTTACCAATCATTGCACCCAGGCAGATGATAATTACCAGGTCGCCCATTATACTGCCAATACCGGTTTTAACAGAGCCGGTTAATTTATCTATGGGTATGCCCAGCCAGAAACCTGCCAGTAAAGACACAATTAAGAAAGCAAGGAAGGTATTAAGCTTTGCCCAGGCAATAAGTAAAATAAGAAAAACCAAACACAGCAGCACTATGGTGATGATCATACACTCTTGATAATTTTAAAAATCAGAAAATGGCAGTAGCTCAAATCAAATATTATTTGCTTCCGAATTCTTCTTTGGAAATTCCAGACTGGCGGATGATGGACTGTAAAGTACCAATTTTTATTTCTGAATGATTGGGAACCGGTACTGTAATAGTATTTTCTAAATCCTTCTTTTGCATAATTATATGGCTCCCCTTTTGGCGCACCTGCACAAATCCATTTGCTAAAAGGATTTTGCATACGTCTTTACCTGAAAGAATTTTAAGCCTGCTCAACTTCTATTTGCATGTTTGTAATAAAAATATCATTCTTTAGCCGGTATTCTATTTCGTTTTCAGAGGCATGTTCAAAAAATAATTCAATGGCTTCCCGCAGATTTGCTTTGGCTTCTTCTACGCTGCTGCCCTGGCTTGCAATATCCAGTTCGGGACATAAGGCCACATATACCTCATCTTCCTTTTCGATAATTGCTGTAAAGTTTTTAATGCTTTTCATTGTAAATTTTAATGCGGTGTATGATAAATTAATACATGCATGAAGATAATTAAATTTTCGCTTTTAAATCTCTCAGTGCTTTTCAAACTGTCGCACAGGGTTGTCAACCTTTTGAACAATGTAACCTGTTACAAATTTTATTTAAAAGGTTGACAACCCTTACCAGAATTATTTTAAAAATCAGAATACTCCACCGGCTGTAAAAACATAATATCAATATGCGATACATTTTTTTGATACATCGGCATGGCAGATAATTTTTTCCATTCAGGAGAATCAACAAAGTTTTTCCAGTGTGCTTCCCTGTCGGTTTTATTTTCAAAACTGGTCATGTACATTAAGTTGGGCATATGGCTGCCGGCAATTACTTCTGCATAAAAAATGGCATTAAAGTTTAAGCGTTTAAATAAATCTATTTCGCCGCCTTCGTTAAACATATGCACTTTATTGGCAAATATTTTTTCGGACGCACTTTCATAACTGCGCAATTCATACATTCTTTCATTTTTTGGTGCTGTAAGTTTGGGTAGTTTCATTTGCGGCGCTAAAGAAAAAGCTTTCAGCAGTATTACTTCCATTCTTGTGTAAGCGGCATTACTGTACAGGGCATTAATATAAGCTGCACCTGCTTTTTGATAGCTGCTGTCTTTGTTTAATTTTTCTGCAATAATTAAAGGATCTTCTAAATTTTTTATGGGCATATACACATACATTGTTTTTACAGCAGCAGTATCATTGGCCAGCGAGCGGAATATGCCGATATTTTTATACCCGTATCTGTGCAGCGCAGGCAAGAAAGCATTCTTAAGATAATTGTTTAAAACCGTTTCCTGTGCGGTGCTGTTGTATTGGTAAACAGTGAGCTGGTACATTTCTTTTTTGACGCTGACACCGCTTTTAGCAGATAAAGCCATTAAAAAAAAACAGGCCAGTAATAAAAGAAGTTTGTTTGAAAATAATTTCATATGATGTTACTTTTAATTTGAGGTAACAAATTAATTGAATATATCTGTTTGTGTATATTTTATTTCAAAAGGTGGTTATGATTTTCTTATCGGGCAGTTCTATCCTTAATCATGAGATTTGGTTGTGAAGGATGAATGATAAAAATGGGCAGGCATATCCCCTGATGATCTACTGATAAGCCGCCACTTTCTTTATCTCAAAAAATTATTTTACTAATGTGGCCTGCCACTCCAAAAGAAAAAGGGAAAGTTTCGACTGATCAAATATCAGTGTTTTAGCTTTCTGTTGCTGAAAATATTCATAAACATAAGCTTCAATAGCTTTTGGCTGTGGCAGCCGCAGACAAACAATATTTTCTTCTGTTTGCGCTATTGTTTTATTCTCCCAGTCAAGTGCTACCGTAGCTCTTATTACTAACTCTTTTATTTCTACAGGCATGATGATATGATTTAGTGTATAATGTAAAATACAAAAAAGGAAGATGAAATTTTTATAAGTTTTTATGACCGTAACCATTTGCAAACTGCTAACGGTTTAAAATATCATCAGTATTGGCAAAGCCTGGTTACCCACTTCTTTTTTTAATACCAGCATACCCCGGTATTCTTTTTTCATTAGCGAAAATAAAGGCAGTGGTAATTCAAAGCTGCCAAAAATGATATAACCGAGTTTTTTGTAAAATTCAATTGCGCTAGTAGCAGAGTCCATCGCTTTTAAAAATACAATATCCTTTTTAAGTTGCAGTGCTTTGTTCAATGCAACCTGCATAAGCTTTTTTCCAAGCCCTTTGCCCATGGCTGCTTTATGAAGGTAAATGCGTTCCACTTCCAGTGCAGCCAGCGTTTCATCGCCTGCCCATGTGCTGTTTAAAATTATTTTTAAATATCCCAGGTAAGTGCCATCTTCCACTGCAATAAAATATTCCACATTGGCATCTGTAAGTTCTGTTTCTATTTTATCAAGGGCATAAGCATACTCATCCATATACCATTGGGCACCTCCTGTGTTCCATAAGTGTAAATAATGTTCCTGGTAAATTTGTTTGGCAAGCTCAGATATTAGCACCGTATCTTTAAGCGAAGCTTTGTATATATTAATCATTACGCTGTAAAAAATTATTAAAGTAAGCGTAAAGTTATACTTTTTAAAAGTCTACGTTTTAAAGACTTGTAGTTTGCGTAAAGCCGGCAAGTTAAGAATTTTATTAAATTGCACGATGCTATAAAAAAATACAAAATGCATAACATCAAAGTATTTAAAATTAAGGTGGACTTAAAAAGACAGGTAGCGTCTTATAATATTAATGCGAACGTTGGCAGCAATTTTACAGACACTTCACAATCTTGAATATTATTAAGACAAAAAAAGATGACAATAGGAGTAAATCAAACAACATCACCAGTAAAATTTTGCTTTTAAATCGAGCCAGAGTCAGAAGAGAAATCGGAAGAAGAATATGTAAAAAAATCAGTGGAGATAGAACTGTTGTTGCAACAGTCATAAAAATAAGAATGGTAAAAATAAAACTGCCAGATGGCGTAGTGGAAATTTTATTGACGAACTTATATGATGAAAAATTATTTACCCTGGCAGATTTAAAACAATTATACGGCTTGCGCTGAAGAATAGAAACCACTTATGGCAAACAAAAAAACCAGCAACAGTTGGAGCAGTTTAGCGGACACCGGGTAATATGCATTAAACAAGATTATGCCGCAGGTATATTTGTAGCAAACCTTCAAAGTTTAATTAAAAAACAAAGCGAAGATTATCTGCAAAAAATAAATGCAAGCAGAAAATATGACTATAAAATTAATAAAAATGTAAGCTGGGCATCGCTAAAGTATAATATTGTAAAACTATTTTTATATGATAATCCTGAAACTATTTTATACCAATTGCAAAAATTATTCGAACGTAAAAGAGAACCAGTAAGTCCTGGCAGGCACAACCCGCGGGTCAAAAAAGCTAAAGGGCTCAATGGGAAATATCAAACTTTTACAAACTATAAAAGAGCGGTATGAGCCTTAACTAAATGACATTGCCCTTTAGGGGGTTGTAGTTCGCTGCTCTATCCTCTTTTCATAATTGCTTCCTTCAAAAATGCGGTGCACATAAATACCCGGGGTATGAATCTGATCGGGATCCAGTTGCCCCGCAGGTACCAATTCCTCTACCTCTGCAATTGTAATTTTGCCGGCCATTGCCATAAGCGGATTAAAATTGCGTGCTGTTGCTTTATAAATAAGGTTGCCTTCTGTATCGCCTTTCCAGGCTTTCACAATTGCGTAATCTGCATCAAAAGCAAATTCAAGCAGGTAATCTTTACCATTAAAATTTCTTAGTTCTTTTCCTTCTGCCACTTCGGTACCCACACCTGCCGGAGTAAAAATTGCAGGCATACCATATCCTGCGGCCATACATCTTGTAGCCAGGGTTCCCTGTGGTATAAGCTCTACTTCCAGTTCACCACTTAGTAACTGTCTTTCAAATTCAGCATTTTCTCCCACATAAGAAGCAATCATTTTTTTTACCTGTTTTTTTTGCAGCATCAGGCCTATTCCAAAATCATCAACACCTGCATTGTTAGAAATACAGGTAAGCATTTTAACTCCTTTCTTTACCAGTGCAGCAATACTGTTTTCAGGAATTCCGCAAAGCCCAAATCCTCCAAGCATCAATACCTGCCCATCTTTTATACCATCCAATGCATCTTCAGCATTTTTAAAAACTTTTTTCATGTATCAGGTTATTTAAATAAACTTACAGTTCAACAGGTTTTTTTAAAAGAGAATCTTTTTGACCATACGCTTTTTTCTTACTTTCCGAAACTTTTTGCTGTCTCACTACAATAGTATCCATCAGCTCTTTCATTAACTCCTGGTGGTTTAGATAATATTGATAGCTTTTATAAAATTCGTCTTTGGTTATTTTGTGTAAGGCAAACACCTGTTGCTGCAGCCGGGCATTTTCTATCTCCGCATTTTTAGCAGAATCTATTTTTATAAATATATTTGTAAACACATCTGCACGCATATAATCCCAAAATACCGCCTGCATTTTTTCAGGCTTAAGTATGCCATCCGGAACTTTTGATTTTGTACAGGAAAAAAGAAACAGTGCAAAAAGCATTATTGCTAAGGAAAAATATTTCATTTTAATTGTTCTTTGTAAGTGCCGGCATTGGTAATGTCAAGCTTTTGCAATAACTCCGAAGCCCTTGCTTTTTCCATTGATTTTCCTTTGGAAAATATTTTAATGAGCTCAGTAGATTTTCCCTGGAAAAAAAACTGGTTGATCATTGTATTGGGATTCTCGCTGTTAAAATTATTGAGGAGGTTTAATACATTTAATAATTCGGTACGGGCTGTATTTTCATCATCATACATTTTATCCATACCCAGCCTGTAGTAATTATAATACACATCATGCATAATATTATACCGGCTGTTCAGCATATTTTCTACCAGCCAGTACCGGTTACGGATGCCGTCAAAAGCTTTCCATCCACTTATTCCTCTGCCATCGGGAGCATTATTAATTATATTCTGTGCCTTCTGAAAATGAGCATCTCCTCCCCTTGGAGAAAAAGAAAGATTATCAAAAGCCAAAATAAGATTTACGTAATATGCAAAAATAGCCGTAAGATTAGAAGTAAGGGCATCAGAACCACTCACCCTGTTTTCGTTAAACTCCAGTATTTGAAATTCTACGTATTTAAATATTACATTATCATCTTTAAAATTGATGAGGGGGGAAAGATAACTGCTGTTAAAAACCGGCCGGGCTGCCTGCACGGTTAGAGATGCGGAGTATACATTTAAATCTGATGTTTGCTCCAGGTTCAATAAAAAATTACAATCTATTTTTTCATTGGGGGCGTAAGTTTCATTGCTCCACTTTCTGTTGCTCAAAAAATTATTAAGCGCAGTTTGCAGGGTAAGAAAAGTGCTTTTATTTACCGTATTACCCACCCGGCTTGCCACCACAGTTACTTTTGCATTTAATTCCTGAGCTTTGGCAAAAGACAAGGCCATGCTCAGCGATATAAATAATAATATTTTATTCATTAGTGTATTTTATAATAGTGTTTACGATATCTGCAGCTACACTTGCTTTTAGCTTTGTATCAAAATGATATTCTCCACCTCTTTTATCAAAAATAGTTATCTTATTGCTGTTGTGTCCAAAACCTGCGCCGGCATCGTTTAACGAATTCAATACAATCATATCAGCATTTTTAGATTGTAATTTACCTAAAGCATTTTCCTTTTCGTTATTTGTTTCTAAGGCAAAGCCAATAATGTATTGGTTTTCTTTTTTCATAATTCCTAACTGGCGGAGAATATCTTTCGTTCTTTTAAGTTCAAGCGTCAACCCTTCTTCCTTTTTTTTTATTTTCTGATTTTCCATTTTTACCGGCGTATAATCTGCCACAGCCGCACTCATAATTGCCCAATCCATGTTTTCAAAATTTTCTATACATGCATCATACATTTCTGCTGCAGAAGTTACTTTAATACAATGCACACCTGCAGGTATTTTTTCTGAAGTGGGCCCTGCTACTAAAAAAACTTCCGCTCCCCTGTTAAGAAGTTCCTGTGCAAGGGCTATCCCCATTTTGCCCGATGAAGCATTTCCTATAAACCTAACAGGATCTATTGCCTCGTGAGTTGGCCCTGCAGTTACCAATACTTTTTTACCGGCCAGTTGTTTGTTTTTTAAAAAAAAGTTTTCTAACCAGTTTATTATTTCCTCTGGCTCTGCCATGCGCCCATCTCCTGTGAGGCCGCTGGCCAGTTCCCCATTATTTACAGGGATGATATAATTGCCATATGACTCAACCACTTCAATATTTTTTTTTGTACTCAAATGTTGCCACATATCTTCATCCATAGCTGGTGCAACCACTACAGGGCAGGTGGCAGAAAGATATACAGCCATTAGTAAATTGTCGCATGCCCCGCAGGCCATTTTTGAAAGACTATTGCAACTAAGGGGTGCTATAAGTATTATATCTGCCCACCTTCCCAGCATTACATGATTGGCCCAGCTATTATTATCTGACAGCTGAAACAGTACTTCATTTTTAGATAGCGTACTTAAAGTAAGTGGAGAAATAAAACCAGTGGCAGATGAGGTCATAATCACTTTTACAGTGGCTCCGGCTTTTACAAGAAGGCGTACAATAATAGCAATTTTATAGGCAGCAATACTACCTGTAACTCCTATTAATATTTTTTTATTGCTGAGCATAAATAAAAACCGACGGTTAAAATAACCGTCGATAAAAATATAACTTCTTATTTAAAAGGATCTGTAAAATTCATAAATTAACTAAACAGATCTTCCTCGTTTCTGCGATGATAAATTTTATCTTCAAGAAATTCTGTTGTGGCTAAAAGCGCAGGATTAGGCATACGCTCATATGCACGGGATATTTCTATCTGCTCTTTGTTTTCATGAATTTCTTCAAGGCTATCAGTATGGCTGGCAAATTCTTCCAGTTTATTGTGCAATTCCTCTTTGATAGTAATGTTTATCTGATTAGCTCTTTTAGATATAATGGTGATAGACTCATAGAGGTTACCCGTTTTATCTTTAAGTTCAGATAGTTTTTTGGGCTCTACAGAACTGCTTGTATTACCGCTTAGCTGACGACGTAGTTTGCTCATTTTGTATTTCTTTAATTTGAATTTTACTTAAGTTGTTATATGTTTCAGCATCCTTCAATAATTTACTTTCAGGATACCTGTCTGCAAAATCTTCATATTCTCTCACCACCACTTCATAACGTTCTATTTGTTTTTCTATATAGCTTAATTTAGCAAAACGATAATAGGATTTTATTACCAGCAATTTGTAAGACTCTCCTTCCAGTGATTCCGGATATTTATTTAGCAGGTTAGAAAATGCTATAGCTGCTGCCCTGTACTTTTGAAGATTATAATATAATTGCGCCGATCTAAATTCTTTTTGCTCAAGTTTTGCCCTGCTTTTATCTATAATATCCGATGCATCTTTAATTCTGGGAGAACCCGGATGTGTATTTATAAAGGTTTGCATCATATTCATCGCCTTAACAGTGTTTACCTGCTCCAATTCAAGCTTGGGACTTTGCTTATAAAAACAAAAAGCTCTCATATAATCCACTTCTTCTCCCCTGCTACTGGTGGGAAACACTTCCAGGTAACCTTTAAACAGATTTTCTGCATCTGTATACATTCCCTGGTAATAAAAACAATATGCATATTTGTAATAAAGATCTTCAAACTTTTGTGTGCCTTTATACACTGGAAATAAAGTTTCATACAATTGCTGGGCAAAACGGTATTTCTTTTTTGCGTAATACTCATCAGCTTTGGTCAACTTGTATTCTACATCCTTACTTTTCTCTACTTTGGCAAATTTACTGCATGAAAAAAGAAGAAAACTTAACAGGAAAAGGGCAGAAAATATTTTGATTAATCTCATAAAGAATTGTAAAATTAACGGTTTTAAGCGAAAATGAGGGTATTAAATTTAATCTCCAAAACACAACCGTTAATCATTTTATAAAGAGACGTAATAAAGAAACCTCCCAAGAGGGAGGTTTCTTTATTACGTACTATAAAACTTATAAATTAGTTAGATTTTACATCTACAGTGTTCTTATCACCACCACCTACTTCGCAGTTGGTAGAAACTCTGTCAGCACTTATTCCTTCTGTTTCTACTAAGTACATCTTAATAGCATCCAGTCTTTTCTGGCAAACTGCCTGAGAAGCTTTAGACGCTTCGGGATATCCATTAATTGTAATAGTACAATTAGGACTAGCTTTCATTTTAGCAGCTACGTTAGCAAGCATTGCTTTAGCATCGCTGGTTAATGAAGAACCATTGCCTCTAAAAGAAACACTTGGATAATCAGCAGGACAAGCAGTTCCGCCTACACCACCTGGCATCATATTCTTGCAACATTCCGGATCAGGGCATTTACCAACACCATCAGCATCTACCGGCTGGCATTCTGTAGGAGTAATTAATTGTTTGTCTTTACTATCCGGTACACCATCACCATCAGTATCCAGGCTCACACCATGAGTATTAACCGGGCTGCCTGCAGGAGTATTTGGCTCACGATCTAATTGATCAACTACACCATCACCATCAGCATCATCATATATAGGCTTAGGCAATTTCATGTGTTTAGGATTGTTCAGTTCGCTGTAAGCATAATCCAAAGGATTTAACCACCACAAAGGTTCAACAGATTTTGCTCCAAGATTGAAATTTAAACCAAGAGACAGGTAATTATAAGAATCCCAGTTTGGAGTTAAAGCAGGAGATCCAGCTGGATTTTCTTGCCACTGCTGACCATCTAACAAATCATCTTTAATAAAAGTATGACGGTTTTCTAAAGCAAGATTAATTCTTTTACCTAATTTAAATGCTATACCTCCTAAAACTGTAGTAGAAAATCTTAATGTGTTGTCTCCCAATTTTGGACGACGTGGACCTTGGTTTTCTGCAGCTGTTTCATAACTGTTATCCATACCATCCTTCAATTTTTTAAGAATATCTTTTCTATCCTTATATTCTGTTGCCTGTTGTATTGAAGTATATAAAGCCGTGTATGGAGTATTACCATTTAGAGCGTTTACACTCACCTGGTATGCTGTTGCACCTACCCCAGCACCAACATAAAATACATAGCCGGTTTTTTGTTTGTGAAAGCGTACATTATTCAAAGTAAAAATACCTTGTAAGCTTAAATCCTGAGTCTTATTTTTGTAATTGTAATAAACTGCTTCCGCTCTTGGAGCAAGACCTCCTCCGAAACCAAACCGATTTTCCAAAACCCCCAGGTTATTTCTTTGAAGAGATCCATAGGAATTCCATGCCCTGTTTCTTGAAAAGTTTTCTGCAGCATTCCAGTTTAAACCTTTACCTGTACCATTAAGGTATTGAAGTCTCATAGAAAAAATATAGCCAAATGCTTTTCTAACATGAGCTGCAAATCCTAAACTTGGAAATTTGCTGTCTACATCTCCAGCTACATTAAAAGCACCAGCAGATACACCTACTTCCCACATATTGCGTGGTTTAGAAGGGAAATTATAGGAATTGTTCCAAAATTCGTTTTGCTGAGGCATATTTTTAGCTGAGATTACTGATGAGTCAAATACATCATAACCACTTCCAGATTGGGCGAATGAACCCATTGCCAAGACCATGAAGAGCCCTGTTAATAATAAATTGTACTTTTTACTTGCCATAACTTGATGATTGATAGATTTCTAAATATACGAGTTGATTGAACGCAAAGGTATTCAAAGAGTTATTAAATTACAAATTTTTTTAGCATTTATTTATAGGTTAGGTTTTTGTATCACGGATTATTTGTTTACACAATGATTTCTTTATGCTAAATTTCGCTGCACGTAATAATTTTAAATTCTCAGGGATTGTAAAATAATTTAATTTTTTAAAGTACAAGGGTGCATTATATTGCCCTTTTTTATACAATGAAGTTTGTTACAGATATTATAGGGGCTGAGTTAAAAATTTTTGAAAGCAAATTTTCAGATGCGGTAAAGAGTAATACAGCCTTGCTGGATAGTATTATGAAATACATCATTAAAAGAAAGGGCAAGCAACTGAGGCCTATGTTTGTTTTTTTGAGTGCCAAGTTACACGGAGAAATAAACGAAAGCACTTACAGGGCAGCTGCTTTGGTAGAACTCCTTCACACCGCTACCCTCGTGCATGATGATGTAGTAGATGAATCATTTGAAAGAAGAGGATTTTTCTCGATAAATGCTGTGTGGAAAAACAAAATTGCAGTACTGGTGGGAGATTATCTTCTTTCTAAAGGTTTACTATTATCTACAAGTAACGATGATTTTAAACACCTGCATATTATATCAGATGCTGTAAGGCAAATGAGCGAGGGAGAATTGCTTCAGATAGAGAAATCCAGGAAACTTAATCTTGATGAAAATATTTATTTTGAAATTATAAAGAATAAAACCGCTTCACTGCTATCCTCTGCCTGTGCAGTAGGAGCATACAGCACAACACGTGATGAAGCGATAACTGAAAAGATGAAAATTTTTGGCGAAAAGGTTGGTATCGCTTTTCAGATTAAAGATGACCTCTTTGACTATGGTACCGAAAATGTAGGTAAACCTACAGGCAATGATATCAAAGAAAAAAAACTTACACTGCCACTTATTTATACCCTCAACAATACTGACCACATTACAAAAAAGAATCTTATTTATTCTATTAAAAATAATAATAAAGACCCACATAAAATAAAAGAAATAATAGCCGTTGTTTCTAAAAGTGGTGGCATTGAATATGCGCAGGAAAAAATGCTGGAGTACAGGGATGAGGCTTTAAATATCTTAAATTCTTTTCCAGAATCGCCGGTTACAAATGCATTGGAAGAATTGGTTAGATTTACTACAGATAGAAAATACTGAGTTTGGAAAAACGCTGGAAAATATTACCCTTTGATAGTGAGAAATCAGAACTTCTTCAAAAAGCGCTGGGCATTTCTCCCCTCATTTGCAATATCCTCGTACAAAGAGGTTTTGAAAACTTTGTCGAGACCAAAAATTATTTCAGGCCGGATTTGAAAATGCTGCATAGCCCATGGCTTATGAAAGATATGCAGAAAGCAGTGGATAGGATTATAACTGCTGTTACAAAAAATGAAAAGATATTGGTGTTTGGAGATTATGATGTAGATGGCACTACATCTGTTGCATGCATGTACCAATTTCTTGTTTCTATTTATGATGAAGATAAAATAGACTTTTATATTCCTCACCGGTACAGGGAAGGATATGGTGTAAGCAAAATGGGTATTGATTATGCCGCAGCAAATAATATCAGTCTTATCATATGCCTTGATTGCGGTATTAAATCTGCAGACCTCATCCATTATGCCTCCACCTTAGAGATTGATTTTATTGTTTGCGATCATCATCTTCCCGATAAAATTTTACCAAAGGCTGCTGCTATTCTAAATCCAAAACAGGCAGACTGTACCTATCCGTACAAAGAACTGTGTGGCTGCGGTGTTGGTTTTAAATTAATAACTGCCCTGGCAGAATACCTGAACCTGCCCGAAGAAAATATCTATAAATTCCTGGATCTTACTGCCACAGCTATTGCCGCAGATATAGTACCCATGACAGGAGAAAACAGGGTGCTCGCTTTTTATGGTTTGCAACAAATAAATAACAATCCTTCTCCCGGTATTAAGGCATTGATACAACTA
Source organism: Chitinophagaceae bacterium (assembly GCA_043772635.1). GTDB lineage: Bacteria > Bacteroidota > Bacteroidia > Chitinophagales > Chitinophagaceae > Ferruginibacter. The sequence continues at coordinate 18,668 of JAYVGA010000094.1, read as the reverse complement.
TCTGCTCTAAAAGGAAGCCTGCATATTACCAATGTTGTTTTTGCCATTGCACCAAGGGTAAATGCAGCCGGCAGAATGGATGATGCAAAAAAAGCCGTACAGCTTTTTATAGAAAAAGATTACGACAAAGCTTTAGAATTTGCAGAAATGCTGCACTCCGATAACAGCGACAGAAAAGAAGCAGACAGCAGTATTACAGAAGAAGCACTGGAACTCATAAGCATGGATGATAATGCTGTTAATAAAAAATCATCTGTGGTGTACAGAGCGCACTGGCATAAAGGAGTAGTAGGAATTGTTGCCTCCCGTTTAATAGAACATTATTATCGCCCCACGGTAGTGCTTACACAAAGTGATGGCCTTGCAACCGGCAGCGCCCGTAGTGTAACCGGGTTTAATTTGTATGAAGCCATTTACCAATGCAGGGAATATCTTATTGCGTATGGTGGTCATTTTGCAGCAGCCGGGCTTTCTATGCTGCCCGAAAATGTTGTTGCCTTTCGCAATAAATTTGAAGAAGTGGTGGCTGACACTATTGATGAAAATTTGCTGGTACCTGAAATTATAATTGATGCTGAAATAAATTTTTCTTCTGTTAAAGAAAATTTTTACAATATAATTTGCCAGATGGAACCGTTTGGCCCGCAAAATATGCGCCCTGTTTTTATAACAAAAAATGTACAGGACACCGGCTATTCAAAAATTGTAAAAGAACTGCATTTGAGGGTGGTACTAAAACAACATGATGTAATCTTAACCGGTATTGGTTTTAATATGGCTGATAAATATGCGTTACTGGAAACAAAAAAACCACTTGATGTTGTTTTTACCATTGATGAAAATATCTGGAATGGAAATAAAACCCTGCAACTGAAAATTATTGATATCAGGATAAGTGAATAGTAGTGTGTAAAATGTTTTTGATAAAAAAAAAGCAAACATTTTTATACCTTGCCAAAATACACATTCATTGACCATTGACCATTGACCATTTTATTTATGCACTTCATTAACTACCTGCAATATTTTTTTTACCTGGCATATAACTGGAATACCAGGATTGCCACACATATTATTTCCAACGAAATAAAGGGAGAAAAAAAATATGGTATCCGTACAACAGGTGCAGATGAATTAGACGACCTTGATAAAAAAGGAATTGACATAGAACATGCCACAATTTACATGCCTGCCAGTTACGATTTGCTGGAAGAAATATTTGCCCGGGCTGATATCTCCGCCTTTAATCATTTTATTGATATTGGCTGTGGCAAAGGCAGAGCCTTATGTGTAGCCGCACAAGCCGGCGTAAAAAAAGTTACCGGTGTAGAACTTTCAAAAGATTTTTGTGATGTTTCCAAACTAAATCTTATCAAAACAAAGCTGCTCTTTCCATCGCTTGAATATAAAGTGTATAACAACGATGCCTTTTATTTTGACATACCGGACGATTGCGATTGTATTTTTATGTTTAATCCCTTTGATGATGTGATTATGAGCGGGGTAATTGAAAATATAGAAACCACTATGAAAAGAAACCCTAGAACCATTACCATTATTTATGTAAATCCTTTACAAAAACATTTGTTTCTTCAAGATGGTTATCAGCAAATATATCATCAGAAAAAAATGCATTACCTCGAAGCGGTAGTACTAAAAAAAAGCCCCGGTAATTACCAGGGCTTGTGATTTCACTTTGGCAAAGTTTTTTCACTTTGACAAAGTTTGATAAAGATGAACTTTGCAAAAGAGCATTTAAGTTTTGAAACTTTTTCTTCTAATAAAATTTGTCAAAGTTTTACTAATGAATTTTAGGTTGCAACATTTTTAGAAACTTTGCCAAAGTAGTACCATTAATTTTTATGCCCCATTAAATCTACACTACGGCTTATAAACTCTGTAAGGTTTTTACCGGTTAGTAATCCCTGCGATAACAAGGCAAGGTCTCCCAAATTTTTTACCAGCTTCTGTTGTTTATCTGCTTCCTGCTCTGCCAGGATATCTGTAAATATGGGATGGTTACCATTTACAGTAAGATTTACTTCATCCGGCATTTGCGCATAAAACGCCGCCATGCCACCACCTACAGCAGCCATATCTTTCATACGGCGCATCTGCTCTGGCCTTGTGGCTGTAACCGGCGGGGCATCGGCACTCAGGCCTTTTACTTCTACACTAATATGCAATCCATCCTGCGGATGTTCAAACAAAGTTTTTAGTTTTTCTGCATCTTCTTTACTTAATACACTTTCTGCTGTTTCTGTTTTATCTACAAGGTTATCTGTAATATCTGCATCTACTCTTGTAAATAATGTATCAGCCCATTTCATTTCTACACTATTAATAAATGCTGCATCTACCAGTGTTTCCATCTTTACCACAGTGTATCCTTTTGCAACTGCCTGTTGTATATAAGCATCCTGCTGAACCGGGTTGGTAGTGTAGAGCACCACCTGCTTACCTTCTTTATTTTTTTGCAGGGCTGTAGCGGTTTTGTATTCTTCCAGCGTATAAAATTTACCTGTAGTATCCTGCATCACAAAAAACTTATTAGCCTTGTCCAAAAATTTATCGTCCGTCATCATACCATACTTTACAAACAAACCAAGACTCTCCCATTTTTCTTCAAAAGCTGTACGGTCATTATTAAAAATTTCTTCTAATTTATCTGCTACTTTTTTGGTGATGTGTGCATTTATTTTTTTTACATTAGGATCGCCCTGCAGGTAACTGCGGCTAACGTTTAATGGAATATCCGGGCTGTCTATTACACCATGCAGCAACATTAAAAATTCCGGAACAATATCTTTTACTTCATCGGTAACAAATACCTGGTTGCTGTACAACTGAATTTTATTTTTCTGTATTTCGTAGCTCTGTTTTATTTTTGGAAAATATAAAATACCCGTAAGATTAAAAGGATAATCTACATTAAGGTGAATCCAGAATAAAGGCGTTTCGCTAAAGGGATATAACTCCCGGTAAAAATTTTCGTAATCTTCTTTACTTAATTCTGATGGTTTTTTTATCCAGGCAGGATGCGTATTGTTTATAGGTTTTTCTGCTACCTGCTCCTCCCCTTCTTTTACTTCCGGCTGCGCTTCATTAGCCACACTAAAATATATAGGCACCGGTAAAAACTTACAAAATTTTTCCAGCACTTCTTTAACCCTGTGCTCTTCTAAAAATTCTTTGCTCTCTGCATTAAGATGCATTACTATTGATGTACCTCTTTCCGCTTTATCTGTTTCTTCCAAAGTAAATTCGGGGCTGCCATCACACTCCCACCGCACGGCTGCTGCATCTTCTTTATAGCTTTTACTAAATACTTCTACCTTATCGCTCACCATAAAAGAACTGTAAAAACCCAGCCCAAAATGCCCGATAATATTGGCTTCGTTCTGCCCTTTATATTTTTCTAAAAATTCTTCTGCACCGCTAAACGCCACCTGGTTAAGGTATTTATCTATTTCCTCACCCGTCATACCCACTCCCTTATCAGAAACCGTAAGGGTATTTTTTTCTTTATCAATCACTACATCAATTCTCAGCTCACTCAGTTCGCCTTTGGCTTCTCCGATAGAAGATAAAGTTTTTAATTTTTGTGTAGCATCCACTGCATTACTGACAAGCTCACGGATAAAAATGTCATGCTCACTGTATAAAAACTTTTTAATTATAGGGAAGATATTCTCTGTTTGTACCCTTATGTTTCCTTTTTGCATATAAAATTTGTTTTAATTTATCTGTGAAGTAGGATTGGCAAAATCAATACCATCTATTAATAACGGCAATACTGTCAGTTGATATTATTAAATAATTAATGTGAGTAATTGGCTGGTATGCAAAGAGGTCATGGGTATTTTAAAGCCGTACATTCGGCATTCTAAAAAACGTATGTATGAAGAAAATTTACCTGTTACCTATTTTACTGCTTTCTGCATTTATTATGCAGGCGCAGGTAGTTATTAATGAAGTGTATGGTGGAGGCGGAAATAGTGGCTCCATTTATAAAAATGATTTTATCGAATTGTACAACAGCGGCTCATCGCCTGTAAGCTTAGCTGGTTGGTCTGTTCAATACGCAAGTGCTGCTGGAACTGCATGGACAGTAACAAATTTATCCGGTTCTATTGCTCCGGGTGGGTATTATCTTATACAGGAAGCCGCAGGTACCGGAGGAACAACGAGTCTTCCCACACCGGATGCAACCGGTGCAATTGCAATGTCTGCAACTACGGGAAAAGTTGCTTTGGCAAACAGCATTACGGCATTAACTGGCTGCCCTACCAGCATACAATATATAGATCTTGTTGGCTTTGGTGGAGCAACATGTTTTGAAACAGCAGTAGCACCCGCCCCTTCCAATACCAATTCTATACAAAGAACTCCGGTGGGCACTGATACGCAAAACAACAGCATGGATTTTACAGCTGGTTCACCCAGCCCAACTAACGCTTCGGGAGGAGATATTATCGCACCGGTTATAGCATCTTTGTTTCCTGCAAATAATGCTGTAAATGTGGCCACATCTTTTACTGCAAATATCAGCTTTAGCGAAACGGTTGTTAAAGGAACATCGGGAACTATTTTACTTAAAAAAAATTCAGATAATTCTATTCTTCAAACTATTGATATTGCATCAGTATCTGTTAGTGGTGTAAATGTATTTTTTGAAATTAATTCACTTGCCTTTAGCACTTCTTATTATTTTGAAATAAGCAGCGGCGCTTTTAAAGATTTAAATAATAATTTATTTGCGGGAACAACCGGCAACAATACCTGGAGTTTTACTACCGGTGCCATACCTGCAGCGGGCACATTAGGCACTACCTATAATTTTAATACGTGTTCTACATCTATGCCGGATGGGTTTACCAAGTACAGTGTAACAGGGCCGCAGGTTTGGGGTTGTACAACTTTTGGCCGTGACCCTGCAAATCCTGCAGGCACTGCGGCTTTTGAGAGTGCGGTGCAGATAAATGGTTTTAATGTAACTAATATTTTAAACGAAGACTGGTTTATTTCTCCAGCCTTTGACCTTTCTGCAACAACTTATCCTCTGCTTGCTTTTTGGAGCCGTACTGCATTTAACGGTCTGCCGCTTCAATTAAAAGTTTCTACAGATTATACCGGAACGGGAGACCCCCGCAATTTTACCTGGACAGATATTGATGGAAGATTTCCTTTACAGACAAGTAATATATGGACGCTTAGCCAGCAATTAAATCTTGCGGCTTTTAAATCGGCCAGTACTTATTTTGCATTTGTTTATCATTCATCTGCAGATGATGGTGCCCGCTGGACGCTTGATGATATTACCGTAACCAATTCCCTTACGCCCCCGCCGGCATATTTAAAAACAAATACTACAGATCTGCAATTTGGATATGTACCCACTTCAACTTCGTTTGTAAAAACAATGATATTCACCGGTAACGATCTTACCGGCCCGGTTTCTTTATCGGCCACCGGTAATTTTTTAATTTCAAAAACTAACGGAAGTTTTACCAGCAGCATTAACTATACGCAGGCAGAAGCAAATAATATTTCTCAAACAGTGTATGTGCAGTTTAGTCCTTTGGTAAATAATCAGAATTATACCGGCACCATTACATTAAGCACTACAGATGTGCCAGATATTACTGTAAATTTAAAAGGCAACAGTATTGATGCTGCCAACACGCTTGAAATAGTAAACTGGAATCTTGAATGGCTGGGCAGCTCAACTTTTGGTCCGGCCGATAAAGCCTTGCAGGAAACAAATATAAAAACCATAACGCAAAATATTGGTGCCGACCTGTTTGGTTTTGTAGAAGTGGTAAGCGAGCCCCGCTTACAAAATATTGTGAACAACCTGAATACCGTATTTGGAGCAGGCACTTATGCTTATGTAATTTGTGATTATGGTTCACATACCAATCCTTTTGAAAGCGGTGCAGGGCCTTTATCAGAAGCCCAAAAAGAAGCTTTTGTTTATAAAACTGCAGTGATAAGCCCAATTGGTACACCAGGCCCACTGTTAACAAACATTGTAAATACTGCTGCGGATACAGCTAACCCTGCCTATTACTATTACTCCAGCGGGCGTTACCCTTATATGATGAACGCTAATGTAACCTTGGGCGGTACCACAAAACAAATCCGCTTTATATTAATACATGCAAAAGCAAACACATCTCCAACAACTACATCTTACAACCGCAGAAAATCTGGCTCGGACACTTTAAATTTTACTTTGAAAAGTTTATATCCCAACGACAATATAATTTTACTGGGCGATTTTAATGACGACCTTGATCAAAGTATAACAGCAGGATTTACTACTACATCTTATTCTGCATTTACTACAGATAATGCTAATTTCTTTTCTCCTACATTAGCCCTGAGCCTTGCAGGAAAAAAATCTACTGTTAGTTACAACGATGTGATAGACCATGTAGAAGTATCAAACGAAATGCAGGCTTATTATATGAACAGCACCGCAAGCATATTAACAGATGTCAGTTCGCTGGTATCAAATTATGGCAATACCACAACAGATCATTACCCTGTATTTACAAGGTTTGCTTTTGACGCAGCCATACTGCCTGTAAAGCTTACCAATTTTAACGTACAAAAAGCAGGGAGTACAGCAAAAATATCCTGGACAACATCACAGGAAATAAACAGCCGGGAATTTGTTCTAGAAAGAAAATCATCTAACAGCAACAGCTGGACGGGCTTTGCCACCGTACCTGCAGCGGGAAACAGCAGCATTAAATTAACCTACATTTTTACAGATATTGCTCCTGCAAAAGGAATTAATTTTTATCGTTTAAAACTGGTAGATGCAGATAATAAGTTTACTAATTCTGAAATTAGAAGTGTGTTGTTTGGCAGCAAAGATGCAGTGCTTATCACACCAAATCCTGCAAGCAGTTTTGTAAATATTTACCTAAGCAAAAACAACAACAGTGTTACTCAAATTATTATTACAGATGCTAATGGTAAACTGGTACAAAAAATTAATACAGCAGAACAAACTTACCAGCTGTCTACTGCTGCTTATGCAAAAGGTTTGTATGTGATAAAAATAATTGGTGCAGAAAACACCAGCACACAAAAAGTAATTATTCGCTAAAGAGGTCGGCACCGCAGGTCAGACCCCTGGTGCCACGGCATAAAAAGGGCAGAAAAACAGGAAGAAATATACTTCCTGTTTTTCTGCCCTTTTTTATTTTTTTGAGTAATCAGTATTCTGTTGTAAATCCAAAAACGGGTTTCCTGCTCATCCATTTGCCCCGGGTAAAATCGGGTATTTTTTGCATTGCACCGCCTTCTGTAATTGATTTTTCGCTTAAGGGAGTAATGGCATACCAGGTGGCCAGGTCGTACACATCCAGCGGAAATGCTACTTTTCTTTTAATGCATTCTATAAAGGCATTATCTACAAAAAAATCCATTCCGCCATGACCTGATTTTTCAGCATCTTTTTCAAATTTAAGCCACAGGGGATGATCCATTTCTTTCATTAATTTTTCAGGATTATCCCAGGTATGTTTTTCACTCACGTTATCAATATGAATCATACCCCTTTCAAATTCTCCCGCATGATGATCCTGCCATATGCCGGTGGTGCCCTGCACTCTAAAGCCCAGGTTATAGGGTCGTGGAGAACACGTGTCTAAAGTTAAAACAATGGTTTCTCCTTTTATTGTTTGTAATTGAGTGGTTACAATATCTCCCTGTTTAAATTTTAATGTGGCGTTGGGATGTGTGGCACCTCCTTTTGGATGATTTTTTACATACCGGTTAAGGCCACGTGCTTTTGTAGAAACAGAAGACAGGGTTGTTAATTTGTTTCCTCTTTGCAAGTCAATCATAGTACTCACCGGGCCAAGGCTGTGTGTAGGATAGTTTTCACCATTTCTATTTACATAATGCTGCGTTCGCCACTTTGCTTCGCTGTATGCTTTTTCTCCAAACTCTACACCACTATCGTATGGGGTAATGCCGTCATTAAATAGTACACCCCTTAAATCGTGCTGGTACCCACCCTGCAGGTGTAAAATTTCTCCAAACATTCCTTTTTTAACCATGTTATGTACTGCCATAATATCCCTGCGGTAGCAAACATTTTCTAAGGGCATAATGGGTATTTTTGTTTTTTCCGAAGTATTAACAAAGTCCCAGCAGTCCTGCAGTTTTACTGCACCGCATACTTCCATTCCTACTATTTTTCCGGCATTCATGGCATCAATACCATGCGGCAAATGCCACTCCCAGGGAGAGGCTACTATCACTGCATCAATATCATCCCGCTTTAAGAGATTTTGATAATCCAGTTTTCCATTGTCATATACGGCCGGTGCTTTTTTCCCAAATTGTTTTACCAGTGCCAGGGCCATACCTATCATATTCTTATCAGGATCTGCAATGGCATTTATTTCTACATCGCTTCTCTTCAGCATTTCTTCTAAATGCAATTGCCCCCTAAGGCCCACTGCAATAATTCCGATACGCACTTTATCTTTTTGGGCATGGTTAAGTGCCTGTATGGTTTTAGGTAAAAAAGCTAACCCTGCACTGGCTAAGGCGGCTTCTTTTAAAAATTTCCGGCGGTTGGTAAATGCTGTCATAAATAAATAGTGGTTTTTATTATTATGAAATTAGCGAATGAATATGGTAATTAGTTATGCAATCGTTTTACATAAATTCAAATAATGCCAATGGGCTAATTAATTTTTTAATAATTTACATTTCATCATTTGGTTTGAAACATCAGATGAAGTTGCCATATATTGTAAACAACTCTTTGCCAACTTTTTTAAAATCGCTCAATTTTTAATTTTTCTTTGTTGCAGTTTTAAAACCCGGAAACCATTTTTCCGCATTTTTACGGTATATCTTATCTATCACTTCTTTTGGTAATTTTAAACCCAGGAATTTTCCTTCAAAATCTGTTACACTCATCTCTTCATCTGTTGCAAAAAATTTCCAGTCGCTTATCCTTACATCATGTACACTTTTGTTTACTTCTGCAAAGTTTGACGCTGAGTCCACACCATGATCTGTTGCATAAATAAGCCGGTCCTGGTATTTTATCATAAAGTCGTGCACCTTCTGCCAGCTTTTTACACTCTGCACCTGCAAATGCGGAATTCTTGCAGCCATATCTACCGCCATGTTCGGAAACTCATCCAGCCTTTTTGCCAGCTCATCCACATTCCACTCCAGGCTTCCTAAATGAGCACCTACAAACCTGAGGTGAGGATGTTTGCGGAGCATGTTATCCCTTGCATTAATTTGATCTTCGTAACTGGGATTTTCAGGATGGAGAAATTGATGATATTGTGGATGGTTAGTAAAATATTCTTTGTCTCCTTTTATAGTCATACTGTCTTTTGCCAGCCATGCATTTCTTGGCTCGCCCAGATGGCCGAGTAAAGTGATATTATTTTTTTCAATAAAATTGATAACAGTATCAAACCGGGCATCGTCAATCATCACCCATTTGCCATTGGCATCTTTTAATTCCATTCCAATATTTTTCCAGATTTTAACGGCTATTGCCCCTTTTTCAAAAGACTCTTTTAACCAGGCAATGGTTTGTGGCTGCCATTTTTGGGTACCCCAGTTATTTAAATTAAAGGTTGTGGCAAAAGCCAGGCGGTCAGGAAATTTTTTGGTAAGTATTTCTGCAATGCGCCGCTGCTCTTCAATAGGATGACCAGAATTTACGTTCACTGTTAACAGGCGGAGATTATCTTTTTTAGCCTGGATAATAAAAGTACTGTCATCTGCATTAATGTGAACATGGGTATCGTATTTTTCAACTGCATCAAAGTCTTTTATTGAATAATATTCAGCCTGCCCTGCATTTTCATTTGTTGTTTTATTTGATGGTGATACGCAATTTTGTAAAAAAATACAGGCTGCATACAATGATAAATTTTTTACATTTAAACAAATTTTCATGACCTCTTATTTTTAATTTATAAAAAACTATTTCAACAATAAAATTTATTGACAGAGAAAATATTAATTCATCTTAAAAAATTACAGATTGATAAATTTAAATTTTAATGAATATTTTTTTCTTATACATCCAGTATAAAATAAGCCAGAGTAAAAATAACGTTATGGCTCCGCTTACCAGTGGTGCGTAGGGAACACCAAATAGTTTATCAAAATTTTGCCCCATGTGAATGTAGAGGGATTTATGAATGAATGAACGCATGCCACCATCGGCTAAAACATATGCGGCAATAGAATTAGCACCAATTACCATTAAAAAAAATGACCATTTCTTTTTGCCTGCCATATCTATAATACCATAAAAAAATGCAAGCATAAGAAAACAAATACCGCCGCTAAATATTGTCCAGGCGGGTGTCCAGATGCGTTTTACAATGGGGTTTATCCCAGTTACATGTAATAAAATACCTGCTGCAATAAGCATTAATCCCATTTTAATAAAGAAATTCAATTTGTCTTTTGGTGCTTTATCTGCATGCAGTGTATTGCCAGCCAGCAAACCCAGTATCATGGTGCCTAAGGTAGGGATAAAACTAAGTGTGGCATATCCGCCTTCATTATTTTGAAACATTTTTTCTCTTGGAAAAAGATTTAAGAACCACTTATCAAAAGCCCATGCAAGATTGGTATTTTTATTCCAGTGTGCTGCAAAACCCTGCAGGTTATGCTCCCAGCCGGCACTAACGCCGGCAGCAGCATAATCAAAGTTGTTGCCTGGCAGCGGGTACATTGCAAAGGCAAACCAGTACCCTGTTAAAATTATGGCAAGCCAGATTATTTGTACACGCTGCGAACAAAATCCTAACAGCACAAGAAAAGTATATCCCAAACCAATTTGTGTAAGTGTATCTTCAAAAGTAAAATAGGTTTTACTGGAATCTAATGAGCGTAAAAATATGCCGAGAAATATAAGTATTAAAGACCGCTTGACTGTATGCAGTATTAAATTTTTAAATGAAGCGCCTTTACTTTTTCTGCTGGCTATAGAGTAAGGCAATACAACCCCTACGAGAAAGGTGAAAGACGGCTGTATCATATCATGTAAGGACAGCCAGGTCCAGGGCACATGGCTTTGATGAAAAGATAAAAATTTCCAAAAAGAATTATTGGGCAGGGCTTCAGAAACGCTGGATAGTAAAAGTACTTCAGCCATCATCAGCAACATTACAAAACCACGATACACATCAACTGATGCTACCCTGCTTGCTGTTACACGTGATTTTACAATTGGCTCTGTTGCCATACTTTGTGTGGTTGATAAAGATGAATTTTCCATTTGCTAAATAATTATACGTATCTGTTTGGAAGAGGCAATGGGCAATGAGCAATGGGCAATAGGCAAATTGCTGCTTCCAACTTATTCTTATTTTAACACTGGTTGCAAATATTCTATCATGCTTTTATGTTTCTTATAAAAATTGCACGATTAAAATGCTGATAGCTTGATATGAAATAGCAAAGGAGTAAGAACCCTAAAGTTATTACTCCTTTGTAGTTTTAAGATACCCTGTTTGCACTTAGTACCCGGTATTTTGTTTAAGCAAACCCCGGCTCCTGTCAATCTCTGATTGTGGAAAAGGAAATACTTTAAATTTATCATTCCACCTGGATCCGAAAATCTGTGGGCCTAAACCCCAGCGTACAATATCAAACCAACGGTGTGGTTCAAACGCCATTTCCATCCGCTTTTCATGCTGCAAAGCTTTTAAAGGATCGGCAATAGTTGTAACTCCCAGTCCTGCCCTTTTTCTTATCTGTGTATTTATTATAGTTAGTGCTTCTGCATTTCTTCCTTTTTTAATTAAAGCTTCTGCATACAATAACAACATTTCTGCATAGCGGTACCAGCGCTCGTTGTTAAACTGTGCCTGCCCGTTGGGAGAATAATCAGCACCTTTTGCGTTTCGTATGCCTCCATATTTTTTTATAGAATATCGGGTTGCAGACCAGGTAGGATCATAGGGCAAAACAGCAATAGAACTTCCATCAATGGTATAGTACGTGTCGCCTGCTTTGTACACACTTGTAAACAAACGTGCATCACCTGCTTCAAATTCATCTACCAGGTTTTTGGTGGGCACAAAAAATCCTAAATGGCCACCAGGCGCATTACCGGCAGGGTCAAAATACCATACCCTTGCAATACCCTGCGAAGCCTTAAATGCTTCGGAGTGGGTGTCATCAAAAACCCAAAGATTATCATCAGAAAATGGCCCGCCAAACTGAACTTCAAAAATAGACTCCGCTTTGTTTTCCAGTTGAAAATCAAATGCATCTTCGTAGGCAGGCATCAGAGAATATGGTCCGTTATTTTTTACATCTTCAAAAGCAGTAATTGCTGCATCCCAGTCTTCTTTAAAAACATTTACTTTTCCTTCAAATGCCCTTGCTGCCCATTTGGTAGCACGGCCAAGGTTGGCATCGTCCCATGCTGGGGGCAGGCCTGCGTAAGCATCTTTAAAATCGGCAATGATGGCTGTAAATAATTCTGCCTTTGTTGCATTAGCAGATGCAAGGCTGTTTAAATCTTTTTTAACTTCTGTAACCAATGGTGGTGTACCCCAAACCTCTAAGGCCAGGAAATGAAAAAACCCTCTTAAAAATTTTGCCTCTGCAATAAATTTTTTCTTTTCATCCGCTGTTAACTTATTTTCTTTTGCTGCATTTTCTATTACAAGATTGGCTCTTAAAATACCTTCGTACACCTGTGTGTACAAAGCTGCATAAGGCACATCAGAAGCACGGATGAGCAGCCGGTCCAGGTCAAGTGCTTTGTCATCTGCCCGAAGGGAATCTGCAGCAGCATCGTCTGTTACTACCATGGTTAGTTTCCAGAATTCGCCAAACTCTCCTAGTGTTTCTGTACTGGTTCCCCAAAAATCCTGTATGGAAGAGTAAGAGGCAAAAATAGCCCCGTCAAAATCTGCAGCAGTTTTATAATAAGTGTCTGTGGTTACCCTGTCCAGTGGCTGTAAATCCAGTTTATTACAGGATATAGCAATTACAATTACACTTATAATAAAAGTAAATGCAAATAAATAAAAGCGTTTGTTTTTTATTAATTTTTTCATTTGTATAATAATTAATGAATAGTATAAATGATAGTTAGGCGGTTTATTAAAATGTAATACTCCATCCTATTTGCACTACGGTGGGCTGGGGTGAACCTCCGCCATCCTGCCCGTTTGCTAAAGCAAATTCTCCTTTTTGAAAACTAAAGCCTCTTGTTACTTCCGGATCGAAGCCTTTATATTTAGTAAATGTGGCAAGGTTATTTACACCAATGTAAAACCTTGAACCGCTGATAAATTCATTAGTAAATTTACTGATACTTTTAGAGGGAATAGTGTATCCCACCTGTATATTTTTTATACGCATAAAACTTCCATTCTCAATCCAGCGGTCACTATATCTGTCATTGTCATTTTCATCGGAACTGGAAGCACGGGGTATTGTATTGCTTGATCCCTCACCTTTCCACCTATCCAATACGGTCGTAAGCTGATTAGCTCCGCTCCTCATATTCTGTAATGAAATACCGGCACCATTATAAATTTTAATACCTCCTACTCCCTGCAGAAAAACAGAAAGGTCTAAATTTTTCCAGGCCGCAGTTAAATTAAAACCATAAAAATATTTTGGAATTGAACTTCCGATATTTGTTCTGTCGTCTGCATTAACTTTTCCATCTCCGTTTACATCTACAAAGCGGATATCGCCGGGTTTAGGGCCGGCAGAAAAAGCATCAGGAAGGGCTGCTGCCACTTCAGCTGCATTTTGATAAATACCATTTGTTTTATAGCCATAAAAATAACCGAGTGGCTCACCTATTGTTGTACGATGTGAAGAGGCTCCCTGAACCCCCGTAATAATTTCAGGAATATCGCCAAGCGACAATACTTTGTTTTTTACGGTTGTAATATTTGCTCCTATGCTGTACCTGAAGTTGGCAATTTTATTACGGTAATAAGCAGACAGCTCAATTCCTTTATTGGTAATCTTTCCAAGGTTAGCATCTGCAGGTAAAAAATATCCGGAAGTTGCGGGGATGGGCAGGCTGAGCAAAACATTGGTGGTTACTTTATTAAAATAATCGAAAGTAACCTCTATCTTACCCTGCAGCAAAGTAGCATCAAATCCAATATCTGTTTGTGCACTGGTTTCCCATTGTACTTTATCATTAGAAAAAATAATTGGAGCAGGCCCACGTACCACATTTTGACCACCACCAACAACATAAAAAATAGTAGTGGCAAGAGAAGGGAGGAAAGAAAAGTTTTGTCCGGTATATTGATTACCCGACTCACCCCAACTGGCCCTAAGTTTAAGATCTGAAAATAGTTTTTGATTCTTCATAAAATTTTCATTGGTTAATTTCCATCCTGCGGAAAAAGATGGAAATACACCAGACTGGTATTTTTTAGCAAAGCGGGATGAAGCATCTCTTCTTACGTTGAATGTAAATAAATACCTGTTGTCAAAAGAATAAAAAAGTCGGCCAAGAAAGCCCTGTAAGGCCCAGTGGTCTGCTTCGTTGGCAGAAGCAACTGTAGATGCTACAGAAGGAAGTTGCACTGCTGTGTTAAAAAGGTTTCCTCCCTGTATACGCATTTTATTATATTCAAAAGAAGTTTCCTCATATCCTGCCAAAGCTGTTATGTCGTGCTTCCCAAAGCTTTTAATATAAGTTAAAGTCTGGGAGATATTTAAGGTTTGTTCTAATGGCCTTTCCTGTACCAAAAGAGACCTTCTTGAATCATTGCCAAAATTTTCTGCTTCCTGAAAAAAAGTACCATCACCTATATTATAATCCAACCCTCCCGTAACCCTGTATTTTAAGCCTTTTAAGGGTTCCACTTCTGCATAAACAGAACCCAGTATTTTTTTAGATTTTATACGGGTTTCATTAACCCTCAGGTCTGACCGGAAAACATAATTTGTATGTGTAGCACCATCCCCATGTATAGCATCTGTTTCTAAATTGTAACCCAATGGCCCGGCAGGATCGTAAGGCTGATAATAGGGTGCATTGAGTGAGCTGTTGAAAGCCGCAAATAAACCACTTTCAGATTGGGTGAGCCTGTTTACAGAACTCATAATTACCGACTCACCAAATTTGAGGTATTTACCCACATTAATATCTGAATTTACTTTAAATGAAAATCTTTTAAAACTCTGGCCAAGTTCAACACCTGTATTATCAAGGTAACCGGCACCTACACTAAAATTAGCTTTTTGCGAACCTCCACTCATGGTAAGGTTATGACTGTTTACAGGACCATTTTGAAAAATAGCCTCCTGCCAGTCGAAAAAAGGCTTGTTGCTAAAAGCAGAGAAATCTCTGCCCAGTTCTGTTTGGAGAGCAAGGTATTCTGCTACATTCAATACATCGAAACGCCTGTTTTTAGGTACAGACTGTATTCCATAAAAACCGTCGTAAGTTAAAGCTGTTCTACCCTCTTTGCCTCTGCGGGTAGTAACAATTATTACTCCATTAGCGGCCCTTGCCCCATATATTGCTGATGCGGATGCATCTTTTAAAACATCAATAGATTCTATATCGCTTGTATTAATACCTGCCAGAGGATTTGATTCTGTAGAAGAACCTGTGTTTACAGATATATTAGAGGTTTGAACTATGGGCACCCCATCAATAACCCATAATGGCTGGTTGTTACCGGTGGTACCCACACCCCTTATACGTACATCAATGGGTGCGCCCGGATCACCGCTCCTGTTTGCAATATTAACGCCGGAAATACGCCCCCCTAAAATCTGGTCGGGACTGGTGAAAGGTTTATTTACAAAATCTTTACGGGTTACAGAAGCAACTGCACCCGTTAAGTCAACTTTGCGTTGCGTACCATAACCTACTACCACTACTTCGCCCAGTTCTTTTGATTTTGGATCTATGGTTAACTGAATATTCTGCGTTAAGGTATTTCCTACTTTTATTTCCCTGGTAATATAGTTTACAAAACTAAATACCAGCACAGAATTTTTATCAGCAGCATCAATAGAAAATGATCCTGCTTCATCAGTTGCTGTGCCTTTTGAAGTACCTTTTACGGTAATACTTACACCGGCCAGGCCATTCCCATTTTCATCCGTAACTTTTCCGCTAACTTTTTTTTCTGTTTGATTTACCTGGCATTGCGCATTTTGAGAAGATAAACAAAGACCGGCAAATGCGCATAGAAAAATAGATAATTTAAACAAGCATTTTAAACGCATAACATTAAGTTTTGGTTTTTAAGAAAAAAGATTAAATACATAATACCCGATAAAAGAATAAAATTCTTTTACCCGTTAAGTTTCTAAAAATACAGACTCTGTATGCTGGAAAAGTGGTTAGGGAGGCTACAAATTCCTCATTATAAGGAAAGTTTCTTTGGCTTTTAATTTATAAATTATAAAAGTGCTGTTTCAAATTTATAAAATAAATATACAATAATAAGTTTATAATCAAAATAATAAAACGTTTGCATGATTTTTTAAATATTGCTAGCAAAGGATTTTACTTTAGAATAAATTTCCAAAAAGGCAGTTTTTATCAATACGATTGGGAGCCTTCTAATATCAGTCAGACCGGCGGTTGATTATTCAATCATATTTACTTCTACAATATCAATATCATCCTGGTGCACTACCGGTAAATTTTTAAACCTGAGAAATATATTACCGGTTGTAATTACATCTTTCTGGCAGTAAACGGCAATACGTTTTAAGCTGGCCGACCGTTCATCAGCTTCGCCAGCCCAGTATAATTCTCCTACCATACTGCCATCAATATCATCTTTTGGCGAGGGAATACCAAGGGCTGCAGCCAGCAGTTTTAAAGAAGTAAAATGTTTATAATCGCCAAAGCGCCAGTATTGAAACGTATCTACAATATTGGTTTCCCAGGGTTTCATATTTTGAAAATCGAGGTAACGGGGAACAGGTAAACCATTTATGATTAACCTCCGGCAGATAAAGGGAATATCAAACTCTTTAATATTGTGGCCCGCAAAACACCACCTGCTGTTGTTGCTTTCTATTTTATTGATAGTAATAATAAATTCCTGCAGAATCTTTTTTTCGTTGTGGCCATAAAAAGATTTTACCCTCATGCGCAGGTTTTGCTCCCTGTTAAAATAAGCCATACTTATGCAGATGATTTTTGCAAACTCTGCCATTACCCCTGCCCGTTGCGGATAAAATGCCGCAGCATCTATGCCTTCCGGTAAACTGTATTTTACTTTATCTGCCCAGAGTTGTTTCCATTCATCGGTGAGTAAATCAAAACCGGGAGAAACAGAAGCTGTTTCAATATCAATAATAATTAAATCTTCGGGACGGACCTGTTGCATAGCAGACTGTTTTGTACAAAGTACAAATTTTCTGAAAATAAAAAATTAATCTTATTAATTAAGGTTTAGATGCTTAGATGTTTACTGGCAGAAAGATGAAATTAAAACGTAACCCCTACAAAAATCTGTATGGCCTGGTGCTTCCATGTTTGGCGGTTATCTATTGCATTTATATCGGTAAGACCCAGTTTATATCTTGCTCCTAAATTTACAAAGGGCAGCTGAAGCCATAGCCCACCAATGGCGCTCCACTCTGCATTTTTATAAATATTGCCGCTGCCTTTTAAACTGTCAACGGTTTGTTTTAGCAATCCTCCAAAGGCAGGGCCTAACTGTAGTTTTACTCTTTTGCTGGGGCCAATATTTACATTTAGCAAAAGAGGTACTTCAAGATAGTTCAGTTTTGCTTTTTTCTGGCTGCCATCCCGAAAGATATCATCATAAATTTGTGAAGGATCATCTGTAAACTCCCCGGAGGTTTGTACAAAATTTATTTCGGGCTGAATACCGATACGGTTGGTAATATTAAACTGCATAAAACCACCCAGCTGAAAATTATATTTAAAACCATCGTTGTAAGACTGGCCGGTTATTTTATTAATGTTTACGCCCGCTTTGGCACCAAAGCGAAAAAAGTTTTCATGATCCATTTGTACAGATTTTTTCTGTGCAAATAAAGTGCTGCAGGTTAACACTAAAAAAATGATGAGGCTGCAAATTTGTTTTTTCATAGTAAGGTTTTTAATTGCTGGTAAAATTACAGATTAAAGAAGACAATTTAGTAAACCTAAATTCAGTTTGGATAAATGCAAATATTGGTTGTTACATTGATGAATTTACATAAGTTTCCTTTGAACACACAACCATGATGCCACAGCAAACAATTGTTGGTAAAATACAAAAACCCCGCTCTTAAAAGAGCGGGGTTTAATCATTAGCGATCAGCACATAGCTAATCAGCAGATTATTTTACTAATCTTCAATCTTCATTTTACCTTTTGCTTTGGCCATTACTTCTTCTGCAATATTATTAGGTGCAGGAGCATAATGACTAAACTCCATGGTAGAAGTTGCACGGCCACTGGATAATGAACGCAACTGCGTAACATAACCAAACATTTCGCTTAACGGCACCCTGGCTTTAATTACCTGCACACCATGTTTGCTATCCATACCATCCAGCATACCGCGGCGGCGGTTAAGGTCGCCCGTTACATCACCCATGTATTGATCCGGCGTTAGCACTTCCACCTTCATGATGGGCTCCAGCAAAACAGGTTTTGCTTTACGGCCAGC
>JAYVGA010000093.1:0-5696 GCA_043772635.1 Chitinophagaceae bacterium | reverse complement strand
AAAATCTTTTGGGGTATAGAAATGATTTTAATTAATAGCCAATGTAAAAGTTGACTGTTTATAGTTATTACGATAGCCAAATAATACCTATTCAATTTTATAGTTAGTCCAACCGGTATTTACGACAACCCAACCGCATAATGGCTTTACTTGAATTGTATCCGCCGCACTTTAGCATAAAATGAAATTCAGTTTAGTATGACAAATTCAACACTATTCACAATAAAATATAAAATCATCAGACGGGGTATAAAATATTGGTAAATTTATTATTATCAAACCGAAAAAATTTGACTAATGCCTTTAAGAAAATTATTGGTTTTATTAATTGTATTTGCAGCCACCTCGTTTTTTTCTAATCATGCTTTTTCATTTGCTAACATACCCCGCACTTCATTTTCTGATAGTAATTTGTATAAGCTACTTCATTTACCTGTAAAAGATTTTCAAAAAATTACTCACCATAAACTAACGTTAAAAGAAAAATTTTTTAAAATTATTTAAATCTCACTTAGATAAAACCCAAAATTCAGCTCATATAGATAGTCAGCGTTTAGAAAAAAAAGCAATTTGGGCAAAGTGGCTTGGTATAGGATCACTTGCAGGATTAATCCTCCCCGGGGTTGGGTTGCTATCTTTACCGGCAGCAATTCTGGCAATTATTTTTGGAGCTTCTACATTAAAAAAAGTAAAAAATAAAAAGAATTCACGCCAGGGAATAACCTTTGGTATTATTACACTTGGGCTTATCTTTTTTTTAGCAGCACTTGTTGTGTTTATATTTAGTTTTCCGGTAGGATAAATAATGTTTTAATTATTTTATTTTAAATAGGTAAACTCTGGTTTTACCGATCCCTATGATACGGTTAATATTTTGCCGATTTTGAAAATGGGTATTATTATAAGCGTGATGTCTGCCAACAATTACATTTAATGGTACCAATAAATATATCGTTTGCAGATGCTGATTAAAGCTAAAAATAAAGGTATGCGCCTTTAAAATATAACCATCAAAAATTAATGGGAATTATTGCCTTTTTTTTGAGATGTAAGATTGCGTAACAAATGTGTATTGACAAATATGAAAATTGGTGAAAATGCTTTTTGTATCTTACAGGTATTTACATAAAAAATTTAAGCAGAAAGTATAAAGTAAAATTTGAGAATATGAAAATTTTTAGTATTCTGTTTGCGATTTTATTTATATCAAGTTTACAAATGGCGGCTCAAATGCATAAACTCTCCGTGGCCAGGATGTCCTTAAATGAGGACTCATTAATGAAAGTGATAAATAATCCCAGCCGGGATTCTGGAAAAGTAAATGCATACCACATGATGGGAGCAATAACAGCAGGTACAAATGCACAGTTAGCTATTGAATATTGCAAAAAAGGAATTGTGCTTGGTAAGGAAGTTGGCTACCCTAAAGGTGTGGCAAGTTGCATGCTCAATACATCCTATTGTTATGGGCTACTCAATAACCTCAACAAAGCCATCCTCTATATTGACAGTTCTATTATATGGTATAAAGAGATAAGCCGTGGAAATATACTGGCGTTTTGTTACAGAACAAGGGCAGAATACCGGCAAAAACAAGGAAAGCTAAAACAGTGTTTAAATGATTGTGATACCGCTATGCTTTATGCGGAGAGGAATAATAGTTATTCAGTAAGAAAATTTTTGTATAAAATTATGGCGGGTGTTTATTCTGCGCAGGGCGAATACGATCAGAGTGAAATGTATTACCAAAAAGCATATATAGAGCATGCTAAAATTCAGGATAGCATTCCAATGGCAGATATACTTAGCAAACTTGGAAACGTTTATAATTATAAAAATGAGTATGATAAAAGTGTTGCTCATTTTGAAAAAGCAATCAGCATAGCAATGTTGGTAAAGCAGGAAAATAACCTGTCAGAATATTATAACAATCTAAGCAATGTATTTATTAAAAAAGGTGATAAACGCCGGGCAGAAATCAATGCGTTAAAAGCAGTGGCTTTTGCAAAAGCAAAAAATAACAAACTCCAGCTTTCAGAGGCACAAAATACTTTAAGTGTTATTTACTTAAAAAATGATAGTATTTCAGCAGCCATTACTACAGCTACTGCAAGTTTTGCACTTAATGATAATGTAGAATCACTTGAAACCCGCCAGGGATCTGCAGATGCTTTGGCACAGGGATATTACAAGGCGGGTGATTTTAAAAAAGCCTTTAACTATTTACAACTAAGTAAAATACTTCACGATTCCATGCAGAGGGAAATTTACAATTCAGAGGTTAGTTCCATCCAAACCAATTTTAAAGTAAAAGAAAAAGACAAAGAAATAATATTACTCAATAAAGACAAAGCAATTCAGTTGCAGGAAATACAACAGCAGCGTCTTATGATAGTAGGATCTGCCGCCATAGCCATACTTTCTTTAGTAGGAATTTGGTTGTTTATTAACCGTAACCGCCTGAGGCAAAAAATGAAAGAACTGGAACTTCGTAACCAAATTGCCGCCGACCTGCACGATGAAGTAGGGAGCTCACTTAGTAGTATTCATATGCTTAGCCAGATGGCTACACAGCAAGGTAGTGAAGTAACGCACAAAGATATTTTGGAAAGGATGAGCAGCAATGCTAAAGAAACGATGGATAAAATGGGAGATATTGTGTGGATGATTAAACCCGGCGAAAGCGAAGGAGCCGGTTTAAAACAACGGATGGAACGGTTTGCTTATGAAATATGCAGCAGCAAAAACATTTCATTGCATATGCAGTTAGATGAACTGGATAACCTAAAACTTAGTATGGAACAAAAGAAAAACATCTACCTTATTTTTAAAGAAGCGGTAAACAATGCCGTAAAATATTCCGGCACAGAAAAATTAGATATAACATCCTCTATACAAAATAAAGAACTGGCGCTGCAGGTAAAAGATTTCGGAAAAGGATTTGACAGTAATGTGATAAAAAAAGGAAATGGATTAGATAATATGCAAAACCGGGCTAAAGAATTAAGAGGGGTTTTAAAAACAGAAACAGCTGTAAATATGGGTACAACGGTACAATTGGTTGCACCCGTATAAACTCCATTGCATTTATTTAACCTGTAACAACCCCTTACTTTTTACCTGTAATACAAGTCTTTTTTCTGTTGGGTTAGCTATTAAACTTTTAGTTTTATTTAAACTTTGGTTGCCATGCAAAAATAGAATTAGCAAAAAAGGAACACAATAGTGAAATTAAGGGCATTTTTTAATTAGCCAAATTCACCCCATTTCGCTATTGCACATTTCTAATAATTTTTGACCTTTGTAAAAAATATATCCTTGATACGAGTGAGCATTTTTGAAGACAATAAACACCTGAGGGAGACCTTTCAGTTTTTGCTTAACAATGCAGATGGATTTAGCTGTAGTGGTGCCTATTCTGATTGCCAGGACCTGGTGGATAATATTTCAAATTATCCCTGTGATGTGGTACTCATGGATATTGAAATGCCCGGCATGAATGGCATTGAAGCTACCAAACTCCTGAAGCAATATTTTCCCGACATCAGCATTATTATACAAACAGTTTTTTTTGAGGATGATTATGTATTCAATGCCATTTGCGCAGGCGCTGCCGGTTATATATTAAAATCTACCACGCCGGATGGTTACCTGCAGGCCATAAGAGAAGTAAATGAAGGCGGTTCTCCCATCACTCCCGGTATTGCAAGAAAAGTTTTACAACAATTTAAAACTGGTTTACAGCCAGAGCCTGCGTCTAACAATTATCAACTCACAGCACAGGAAAAAAAAATTTTACAATTATTGGTAGATGGTAAAAGTTATAAAATGATTGCTGCCGATTTATTTATTGCAGTAGATACTGTAAAAGCGCATATACGTAACCTGTATGCCAAGCTGCATGTGCACTCCGGCACAGAAGCTGTATCCCTGGCACTTAGAGATAGGATTGTGTAAATCTTTAAGCTTGTTTTACCAGGTATGTTTTACCAATTCTTCGCCTGCCCATTATGGCTACCAGTTCTGCTCCCGGCTGCTCTTTTAATTCCTGCAATGTGTGGTATTCTTCCTGCCTTGCGGCAAATATTTTTATATTTTCATTGTTCCTACTAGAGATTAATTATCTGCAAAAAACAAGTGTCATTTTTTATTACCGGCTTAATGTATCTAAAAATATATAGTTTAAGCCGATATAAAAATAAATTATTTGCTAAAAACTATAAATGTATAAAAATTTATTACTGGCTTAATGTACATATAAAATAATACATTTAGCCGATAATAATTATAAATAATAGTGCAATAAATTAATTATAACCAATGTGGCATTGCAGGCATTTTATGCCGCTTACCTGCCACTAACCCCATTTCGCTATTGTATGCTACATTTCATTTTTTCAATTTTGAGTTCAATTAAAAATTAGCTCGATATGAAAAAGTTACTCTTATTTTTATGTGCTTTTATCACCCTACAACATTTAAATGCACAGAGCGTAGGTATTGGAACCACCACGCCCCACAACAGTTCAGTATTAGATGTAAACAGTACCACCAGGGGGTTGCTCATTCCAAGGATGACAACCCCACAACGTTTAGTTATACCAGGCCCTGTGGCAGGTTTGATGGTATACGATACAGATTTTAAAGAGTATTACCATCATGATGGAACAACGTGGAAAAAAGTATTGAACAGTAGTGTTTGGAACACATCCAGCACAAGAAACTGGGTGTATAATAGTACCGATAGTATTGGAGTAGGCAGTACAAGCCCCGATGAAAAACTGCATGTATTAAATGGTAAAATTTATGTACAAGATAACAGAGCAGGACAAAACCCTCATGTAATTTTTGATGTGCCTGCGGTGGATTTTAATGAAGGAGGTTTACAATTTAAAAGATTAGGTGATACCCTTGCCGCTTTTAACTATGTGGAAGATCCTGACTATGCAAACTATGTAAAATTGAGTGTAGGAAGCCCCGGTAAAGGAAATGAATTAACTGTAAATACTAATGGCGAAGTGGGTATTGGCACAAAAAACCCACAGGGGCAATTGAGTTTAGCAAATTATACCGGAGACAACATTGCAATAAATGATTTAGATGGAATTATTCAGTTTAATTTTCCAAATCCGTTGGTGCCCGGGAGTGTAGCAAAAAAAGCTTTTATTCAACTTTCTAATAATGATGATTTGCGCATGGGTACTAACTCTGGAAATGCTACAGGTAAAATTATTTTTAGAACTAACAACACAGATCAAGTTGCAATTAATCAAGATGGTGAAGTAGGTATTGGTACCATGACCCCCTTGGCAAAACTTCATATACCAACTGGGCAAGATGCCGACATATCCTCTGCTGCCAACGGATTTATAATGTTGGGCGCCGGCAGCACTACCAGCCTGTTGTTAGATAATAATGAAATAATGGTGCGCAGCAATTACACCACCCCGGGCACTTTAGCCATACAAAATGATGGCGGAGAGGTATCCATTGGTGCAAGAACTACTATTAACAAAGGAGGAGAGGCTTTAAGACTCAATGGTGCAGATCCTCAAATGAATTTTTTTCAAAACGGTGTTTTCAAATCTTTTATAGTTCAATCTAATGATGGATTGTTTGTAGGTGTAAATGCTGGTAATCTTCATCTGGATGCCACAGGCCAAGTAGCTATTGGCAATGTAATACCCGCAGCATCT
>JAYVGA010000092.1:0-12217 GCA_043772635.1 Chitinophagaceae bacterium | reverse complement strand
ATTTAAACTTATTTTATTTTTATTAATAATTCCTATCACTTTTCCTTTTAGGGTTTTACCCACAAAAGCACAATTTTTAGATAAAGAATAAATATGTTTTTGTTCGAAAGTGTAAGATGCCTGCGGGTTAAAAAGCGTTAGGCATGCAGCCTGCCCTTCTTTTATTTGCGGCAGGGGCAGACCAAATATTTTACGGGGGGCAGTGGTTAACTGTTCTATTAATGTTGCGCTGTCTTTTGCAAAACTGTTGACTACTCCATATAAAGCTTCCAGGCTTATCATACCGTTTTTTGCATATTCAAATTCGCAGGTTTTATCATCCCAGTGCTGGGGCTGGTGATGTGAAGCCATGCAATCTACGCTTCCATCATTTAATGCAGCCTGCAATGCATCCCTGTCTGCACGGGTGCGCAGGGGAGGGTTAAGTTTTAAGTTGGTGTCATAGGCAGCAAGGTCTTCGTCGCAAAACCATAAATGTGCAGGGCTCACAGAACAGGAAATATTAAACCCTTCTTTTTTTGCTGCGGTTATATCTTCTATTCCTTTTTTTGTAGATACGCCGGTAATATGCAGTTTAGAATTTGTGTATTTAAGCAATTCAATATCCCTTGCTATCATCAGTTCTTCTGCTATGGCAGGCTTGCCAGGCAGGCCCAGTTGTGTACTCACAATACCTTCGTTCATGAGGCCATGGGCAGCAATGCTTTTATCTCCGGGCAACTGTATGATGCTTGCACTTACCGGTAAAACATATTGTAAAGCCTTAAGCAAAACTCCCGGGCTTTGTATGGGTTGTGTGCCATCGCTGAATGCTATGGCGCCGCTGGCAAACATATCATACATTTCTGTAAGCTCTTTGCCCTCTGCATTTTTGGTAACGGCAGCAATAGGAAGAATAGTTACGGGTAGCTCTACCGCTTTTTGTTTTATATATTCCACCACCGATTTGCTGCTTACCGATGGTTGGGTATTGGGCAATACCATCACATGGGTAAAACCCCCTGCTGCTGCGGCGGCAGCGCCTGATGCCAGGGTTTCTTTGTGCTCATAACCGGGGTCTCCAAAATGCGCAAATATATCCATCCAGCCAATGCTTGCATGCAGGTTATCTGCAGTAATTGTTTCATCTGCAGTGTCTGTAATACTGTCTTCAATTTTCTGGATAATACCATCAACAATAAAAATGTCTTTTACTTGCCCGTGCAGGGGAGAGTGAGAACAGGTAATATTGGCTTGTTTAATGAGTAGCTTCATTAAGGGTCAAAGTTAAGGGTTGTTTAAATATTATTTAAAATAAAAAGCGTCCCATATCTGCGGGACGCTTTTTAAAATTTTAAGTTCGGTTATTTTTAAAAAATATACCTTATCCCAAACTGCATCTGCCAGCGGCTTTGCAAATCGGGGCTGGCCGAAAAAGTGCGTCTTGGTGTTGTATCAAACTGGTAAGTGGGTGTATTGCCACCTGCCAGAGAAACTGAAAGTGGTTGATAATATCCAGCGTTGGTAGCAAATTTTCTTACACCCCATTTACTGTCTATCAAATTACCCAGGTTTACTACATCCAGGCTAAGCTGTAGTATTTTTCCTGTTTTATCTATTTTAAAATCCTGTAAAAGTCTTATATCTACCTGGCTGAACCAGGGTGTTTCTGCAGCATATTTTTCGGTATACTGGCCTCTTCTTTTTCTTAAATAATCATCCTGCTCTACAAACCATTTAAGCGCTACTCTTTGCGCCGCTGCATTTTGTGTATTACCATTTACATCTGTTACCGGTGCAAAATTCATGGCATCTATTTCATTGTCTGTGGGCACATACATCAGGTCGTTGCTGCCGGTACCGTCGTTGTTTATATCGCCGCCATACACGTATGCGTAAGGGTTTCCGCTGGTCCAGCTGCCAAATAAAGAAAGGGTAGTGGCTATATTTTTTTTGCTGCCATACTCAAATCTTTTAGTGAGGGCAGTAATAATGCGGTGCTTATTGCCATACAATGATGGGGTAAGCCTTGCTTCGTTGGCGTTATTTAAAATAGGATTACGGTCAAAGGCATCACTCGATATTTCGGCAGAAATAGAACTGGCATCTTTTGATACGCCATAGTTGTAACCTACCATTGCAAATAATCCTTTGGTAAAAGTTCTTTGTGCCTGTGCGCTAAAATTAAACTGGTATCCTTTATTGGTATTGGTAAAAACATAGGCATTGGCTGTGCCCTGGTTTGCAGCAGTATAAATTTTACGCTTATCGCCGGTGCCCGAATTTAATGTGCCGGTAGGTGTGCCCAGTTTATAATTGCGAACCATCATTGCTTTTACATCTTTGGTGTAAGCCACATCAAAAGATAAGGTAGTGCCCGATGGTATTTTAATATCGGTACCTATATTAGAGCGCCACACCTGTGGCCATTTAAATTTACTATCGGTAGCATTATAAAAAAAGCTGAAAGGATTACCAATATGATTGCCTATCCATACAAAAGGAAAGCGCCCGGTAAATAAACCGCTGCCGCCCCTTACCTGCAGGGTTCTGTTTCCTTTTACATCCCAGTTAAAACCTAATCTTGGCGATGCCAGCAAACCTTTGGGCAAACGGGTATTGTCAAGATCTTTGCCCACACCATTGGTAACGGGTTTACCATTGGCATCAAATAATGTGAGTGGATCATTGTTGGGCACTGTTGGATTTCCGGTGGTAAAAGAACCGGCAAATGTTCCATCAGGATTTAAATTTGCACTCCGGAAACTTGAGTTAAAATAAACCGACCTGTCTAACCTTAAGCCATAGGTTAATTTAAATTTATCGCTTGCCTGCCACTCATCCTGCAGGTAGGCAGATATTTGGCCTACGGTTAAATAATACCATGACCATTGGTCTGCAGCTGCATGATTTTTTGCAAAATTTACATCTACATCAAGCGGGTAAGCTCCAAAAACTACCTTGCCACTTACCGGTACACTGTCTTTAAAAGTCTTAATGTCAATATCGCCAAAAAGGGTAGGGCCATAACCGGTAAGGTTAAAAGAATTTCCAAATTTAAATGACTCATAAGAAAGGCCTGCTGTTATGCTATGGTTCTTTTTATAAATAGTAAAATCGTTGGTAGCCTGAAATGCATCCTGGTTTAAACGGTTATAAATAGAAAAGGGTTCATGCCCTGCAATAATATACCGTGTACCATACTTGCTGATATTTACCACAGGGAAAGGGGTGGAAAAAGGATTTCTTTTATCTTTAAAAACAGTGTACACCAATCTTAGTTTATTGGCATAATTTCCTTTCCAGTTAGATTTTAATTCGGAGCTGAAAGAGTTTAGTTTATTTACAATTTCATACCCGGAATTTTGAAACTGTAAAGTGGTATAATCCGGCCCACGGCGGCCTATGGCACTTGGGTGAGCAGGCTTATCTTTTTTAGCATCCAGCCCGTTATAGGTAAAAGAAAGTTTGTGAATGCTGTTAATATTCCAGTCTAATTTTGCCAGCCATTTATAATTGGTTTGGTCGTGTGTATAGCCCTGGTAAGGGCCGGTTTCGTAACCAAATTTTGTTTTTAAAATATTACTCACATCTTTAAGGTCCTGCTCCAGTACCCTTGATGTGCTTGATTTACCGGAGTTGCCTGCATTTAATGCTTCGTAAGATGATGCTGCATCTGTTCGCTGTTCTGTTTCAAAATTTACAAAATAAAACAGTTTATTTTTTATAAGTGCACCACCCAGTGCTGCACCACCCTGAAACTGTTTTAAAGAAGGAACCGTTATTTTGCTGCCATCTACTTTTTTGCCGGTAAGCGATTGGTTTCTGAAAAAACCATAAATTGTACCGGTAGTTTTGTTACTGCCCGATTTGGTTACGGTGTTTACACCTGCACCGGTAAAGCCTGCCTGTGTTACATCATAAGGCGCAATGTTTACCTGTATCTGGTCTATGGCATCTAAAGAAATGGGCTGCGATCCTGTTTGTCCGCCGGGGGTAGGGGCATCCAGCCCAAATGGATTATTAAACACCGCACCATCCAGCGAAAAGTTATTGTACTGCCCGTTTCGGCCGGCAAAAGAAATGCCGTTGTAATTGGCAGATGCAGATGGAGTGAGTCTTAAAAAATCATCGGCACTGCGGGAAATAGTGGGCAATGTTTTTAACTGACGGCTGCTGATATTGGTAGAAGCTCCGGTTCTTTTATCATCAAAAATAACCGACTTGCTTACAACGGTAACCACCGCAAGGTCTGTAGATTTTTCTAAAAGTTTAAATTCTACCGTGTTGTTTAAACCCAGCTCCAGGTAAATATCTTCTGTTACAGAAGCCTGGTGGCTGATATGATTTACTGTGATGCGGTATGGACCACCTACTCTTAAATTAGGCATTGTAAATCTTCCATCGGCCCTGGTAGTGAGCGATTGCTTTATACCTGCATCCGGAAATTCTATTGTTACACTGGCAGAAGGTAATGCTTCGCCTTTTGCATTTCTTACAATACCGCTTATGGTAGCGGTGGTAACCTGGGCTGTGCTGTTAAATGAAAATGCCAGCAGCATTGTCATAAACCAGGAGATTTTTTTTAGATTAATATGTTTCATTTGTTTTGGTTTAAATGCAAAGAAAATAAAAATCAGGTAACATTTTATTAATATCAATGTTATCATTTATTCCTTTGACTTGTAATGTGGATAGTTTGGTTGTAATATTTATTGTAGAAAATATTTTTGGGAGATAATTTTTTGATGCGTATCAGATTATTTAACGGGAGAAAAAGTATATTGTAGCGGGGGAATTTTATGCTTGCCACAGTTAATAGTGAAAATGAAAAATGATGCGTATGAAAAACTAATACTTATATGCCCTTTTTTCTTTCAGCTATTGTTTCTTTCCTTCAAATGTCATTCCCATTGCATTCATTTTTATTTGTACTACTTTACCTTTTTCATCACGGATAAAATTTACTGTTGAGCCATCTGCACTGGTAAACTGGTCAGTAATATTTTTTACCGGTTCAATTTCACCACTGTTATTAAAAACAACCGCCAGTAATTTTCCATTGTACAATTTTATTTCTATCATATTTATCATTCCGTCTTCCACTTTATATTTCCCCTCATAATCTTTAAGGTTAATGGCAGCGGCAGCATTCATTGGTTTAGCAGCCGCAAAATGATACTTGCCAGAGCCCACATTTATAATTACATAATCTTCTGCTGTTCCCTCAACTTTAATATTATTTACAGCAGTCAATGGTTTTCCACTTTCTGTTACTAATGCTGCGTTGGCAGCAGGTATATAAATAGTAGCCGTTGTATTAGCTGGTATTTCTACATCCATTGTTATTTTATCTGCCTCTATTTTCCAGCCACTGCTTAATTTTCCATAATAAGTTTGAAGGCTTGCAGAAGCAAATGAAAACCCTCCGCCAATATGTGGTTTTACTTTTATGTGCTTATAGCCAACACCATCTTCGTAAGTATCCAGGCCCACCATTTGCCGGTACATCCAGTCTCCAATGGCGCCATAAGAATAGTGGTTAAATGAATTCATACCGGGTGTTTCAAAAGTACTGTCGGGTTTTTGGCCGTTCCATCTTTCCCATATTGTTGTGGCACCCATTTTTACAGGATACAACCATGATGGATAGGTTTCCTGCAATAATAATTTATAAGCTATATCCGAATATCCAAACCGGGTGAGCACATGGCAGAGATAAGGCGTGCCTAAAAAACCAGTGGTTAAATGGTTGCTGTAATTTTTTATATTATCTGCCAAACGCTCTGCCGCCTGTTCTCTCAACGATTCTGGCAGCATATCAAAATGCAATGCCAGTACATAAGCCGTTTGTGTGCCGGAAACAAGACGCCCGTTAGAAGTGAGGTACTCTTTTACAAATGCATCTTTTATTTTTTGCAGCAAAGAAGAATAACTGTTTACATCTTCTTTTTTGCCTAATACTTTTGCTGCATTAATTAGCAGTTGAGTTGATTGAGCATAAAAACATTGAGCAATTAAATATTTATCTGTTACCGCAGCTCTTCCGTCGTTGTCATCATCGGGACGATAAAACAACCAATCACCAAAATGAAAACCCGAATTCCACAAATCATTTTTAGCAACCCTGCGAATGCTCTCTACATAAGCCTTCATACTGTTGTACTGGTTATCCAGTATTTGTTTATCACCGTATGCCAGGTACATATTCCATGGAATAATGGTAGCTGCATCGGCCCAGCCTGCACTATTGGTAGCCGCTCCCAAAACATTAGGAATTACAAATGGTACTACTCCATTTTGCTGGTCGGCGGCTATGTCTTTTAACCACTTTGTAAAAAAGTTATTTACGTTCATATTAAAAGAAGCTGTTCTTGAAAATACCTGTGCATCACCTGTCCAGCCAAGGCGTTCATCTCTCTGCGGACAGTCTGTTGGCACATCCAGAAAATTTCCTTTTTGCCCCCATTGAATATTATGCTGCAGTTGATTTACCAATGCATTGGAAGAATTAAAAGTTCCTGTTTGTGGCATTGCAGAATATAAAGCAATTGCTGTAAAATTCTCCGGTTTTATTTCGCCGGGATAACCCTGCACCATTAAATAACGAAATCCCTGCCAGGTAAAATGCGGTTCAAAATTCTCTTCTTCACCACCTTTTAAAATATACGTATTCTGTGCTTTTGCGTTGCGAAGATTTTCTGTATAAAAATTTCCCTGCTTGTCTAAAACTTCTGCATGAGATAAAATTATTTTATCACCGGCATTCCCTTTTACTTTCATCATTACCCAGCCTACCAGGTTCTGGCCAAAGTCAATCACAACTTCTCCTTTTGGTGTGGTAATAATTTTTACTGCCGCAAATGTTTCATGCTTTTTTACCGGTTCATTTTGGGTAGCCACCAAAACATCTTTTGAAAACGCTGCCAGTTTTACCGGCTTCCAACCGGTATCATCATATCCCGTTAAGGTCCATCCTTTTTTTTCTTTTGCTGCATCAATTGTTTCGCCATTATAAATTTCTGAATACACAACATATCCTGTTGAAGATTTCCATTTGTCATCCGAAACTACAGATTCTGTAGAACCATCACTGTAGGTAATATCTAACTGAAACAACAACGCAATATCTTTTCCATACACATTAATGTTATTATTGAAACCGATAATACCCCTGTACCATCCGCTGCCCAGCGTAACAGCAATAGCATTGCCGCCATTTTTTATAAGATGGGTTACATCATAAGTTTGATACTGCAGTCTTTTTTTATAGGCAGTCCATCCGGGTGTTAAATAAGCATCACCCACACGTTGTCCATTTATTTGAGCCTCGTATAAGCCGTGTGCGGTAATGTAAGCTGTGGCAGCAATAATTTTTTTAGCAGCAGTAAACTCTTTACGAAACAAAGGGCTTGGGCGGTCAACAGAATCTTCTTCATAACCCGGCGTAATCCATTTAGCTTTCCAACCGGAAGTGCTTAATAAGGCCATTTGAAAATACGCAGTACTGCTCCAGGCAGAAGCTTTACCATTATTATCCCAAACCCTCAACTGCCAGTTATATTTTTTTCCTGACTGCAATAATTTTCCTGCATAACTGATTTGCACAGATTGCTCCGAATTTATTTTGCCACTGCTCCATACGGCTTCCTTGCCTGTACTCACTTTTATTTGATAAGCAGTTTGTTTTACATTTCTTTTACCTGATAACAACTGCCAGCTGAAACGTGGCTGTACTGCATCTATTCCTACGGGGTTGGAAAGATTTTCGCACAACAGGTTTTTAACGGTTACCTGCGAAAAACAAACCAGTAGCATAATTTGAAAGAAAGCGAAAGAAAATATTTTTTTCATACAGCTGTTTTTTAAAGTTGATTAGTGTTTAAGCGTTTCATGCTTAGAAGAATAATATTTCAGTTCAATAATATCTGTGGGCAAAAGATTGTTATTCCAGTGATGATGAATAGCTAAAGCAGCACCCAATGCTGATGCCTGTGGAACAGATGCGGCGTAAACTTCTATACCGGTAAATGCTTCTGCCAGCAAATTCATATAAACCGGGTTATTACTAAAGCCTCCATCTACAAAAATTCTTTTTACAGCGCTTTCTTTTAATACAAGATCAGTACTTTTAATTTGCTGTTCAACAATATCAGCTATCAATTGGTGATAAGCTGCTTCGTAACCTGCAAATTGCCTAAGCTCCCTTGCGCCAAAAGCAGACTGCTGCAGCATTGCATCTTTTGCTTTATCAGCTGATTTTTTATTTACCCGTTTTATTTTTTGCACGATATTAAAATCGTATTGTACTGTTTTATAATAATCCAATGGTTTACTAAAATGTGCTGCTATATTTTTTGTTTGCTGTTCATGCTCATAACCGGCAAACAAACGGGAGGCCTTAACCGGTTTGCCCTGGTAAGAGAGGTAGCATAAACAATCCTGCTGCAGTTCCTCATCACTAAGCTCACTGTGATTAAAAGGGTTTAATGTAATACACCAGGTGCCTGTAGATAAAAGAATAAATGGTTCGTTAAATGAAATGAGATACGGAATCAATGCGGCAGAGCTATCATGCAATCCAATACCAACCGCTATATTTTCATTTACATATCCTGCAACATCATCACTATTCTTTACAGGAGCCAGTTTAGCCAGCACCCCTTCTTTAGCTACCCAGGGATGGTATTTATTATTTTTAAAATTCCACAGATTGGTATGACAGCCAATGCTGGTAATATCACTGCTTAATTTACGTGTAAAAATAAAACTTAAATATTGCGGAAGGTGCAATGCATATTGGATTGCAGAGAAGGTTTGCGGCTTTTCATATTTTAAGCTGTACAATTGCATGCCAGAATTTAAATTGCCCAATACGGGTGAAGCAGTTTGTTTTGCAAAAGCGCTTTCTCCACCATAAGCAGCATAAAATTTTTCTTTTAATTGTGGTGAACAGGGCTTCAGATAATTATACAATGGCAAAAAAACTTTCAATTGCTCATTTAGATAAACAAAGCTGGCGCCGTAAGCAGAAAAATTAATTGCTCTTATATCATAGCGTTCATCTTTTAATAAAAGTTTAAAAGAATCTTTTATCCATCCGGTTAAAGCATTTACATCTTCGCAGGCAAAATTATCTTCATCTTTTATTTCTTCAAATTGTTTGCTTTCTTCGTACAACAACTGATACTGCTCATTAAACAGCAATAACTTTTTATTGGTTTTACCAATGTCGAAAATTGCTATGACAGAAATCTTTTTCATTGTGTGATTGGTGAGTGGTCAGTTGTGAGTATCGTCGCCCTTAATCATTCCGCTTAATAGTTTAAATGTTTTTACTATTGAGTTTCCCAGGTTTTGTATCTCTTCCAGTGATACATATTCAAGTTTGTGCGCAATTCCTATAGCTGCATCTACTTCAATTACAGAACCTCTTGCTATTTCATAATACCTGTTTCGTTCCTTTTGTGATTTCCTTGAACAACCTTCGGCAAGGTTCAGATGCATTGAAAGTGCAACTCTTCTTACCTGCGATGTCATGGCAAATTTTTCATCAGCAGGAAATTTTTTTGTTGTCCTGTAAGCTTCAAGTGCTAACTCCTGTGTGAACTGATATACATTCAATTTTGTGTGGGCTAATTGCAAAAACATAGTGATGATATTTTAAGTTAATAAAAATTGTTTCTCTAAACATAACAACATCCCATAACTCACTACTCACTACTCACAACTCACCCCCTCACAATCCCGTTGATACCGTTTTACTGCCTCTTTCTTTTGTAAGTTGCTCCCTTACTTTTGATTGCCTGTAAAATTGCAATGGGTTTAATGCGCCGCCACTTCTTAATCTTGCTTCTGCTGCAACACTTCTTACATCTGTACGAAAAGTATTTTGTAAAATTTCCTGCGCTGCTACCACGTCGTTTGCATCCTGTGCGGCATTAAGTTTTTTTCTGTCTATCAATAAAGCATGCGTATAGGCAAGCATTATGGCATCTACCGATTGCAATAAATCTTCCAGCGGATCTTTTACATTATGGCTGGCATCAATCATCCATCCTAAATCTGTTGCATGGTTCATTCCCCGTGCATCCATGCCTTCTACCAGTTCGTTAAAAATTAAAAACAACTGGTAGGGTTTAATACTGCCAACAGTAAGATCATCATCGCCATACTTACTGTCGTTAAAATGAAAACCTGCAAGCTTTTCTTCCATGAGTAATAAAGCAACAATCTGCTCAATATTGGCATTGGGTAAATGATGGCCAAGGTCAACCAATGTAAATGCTTTTGGCCCGAGTTTATTTGCATACAACAGGGATTGTCCCCAATCGCCAACGGTCATAGAATAAAAGTTGGGTTCAAAAGCTTTGTATTCTACAAATATTTTCCAATCATGCGGCAGTGCTGCATAAATTTCCTGCAAACTTTCCAGGGTGTTTAAAAATGCTTTGCGAAAATTTAGCTGGCCCGGAAAACAACTGCCATCACTCAGCCAAACCGTTAAGGCTTTAGAGCCTAATTCAACACCATGTTTTATTACTTCAATATTATGCTGGATGGCTTGCTTACGGATTGACTTATTTACATTTTGTAATGAACCAAATTTATAACTGAGAGATTGATTCGGCTGATCTTGAAACGTATTAGAATTAACGGCATCAAATTTTAACTGCAGTTGTGCAGCATGTGTTTTTATGGCTGCATAATCTTCAGGGATATCCCATGGAATGTGCAAAGAGATTGCACCACTGGATTGATTGAGTGCATGGAGCAATCCAACATCTTCCATTTTTTCTTCCAGGGAACGTGGTTCTCCTGTGCCGGAAAATCTTGCAAACCTGGTGCCACCTGTGCCCAGTGCCCAGCTTGGAATGGCCACCTGGAAAGCGATTAGCTTTTGTATAATTTCATCCGCATTATCTATTTCTGCTGCAGCAAAATCAAATTTTCTTTTATGATCTGCCAAATGCAATCCGTTAAATTGAGCAATCGTATTTTTTTCTATCAGCATAGCATCGTTATTTTAATAATAGTTTAATGCGGAGGAGGAGTGGAGGAGTGGGGGAGTAGTGGGTTGTAAGTGGTGAGTCGTGAATGGTGAATAATGAATAGTGAATAATCTCATTAAACATGACATCTATTCACAACTCACGACTGACAACTCACGACTGACAACTCTCAACTGACAACTCTCAACTAACAACTCACCACTTATCTTACAAAACCCGCCGCCACACCACCATCTACATTAAGCACATTACCCGTTGATTTACTTAACAACCCTCCTGCAAAGGCAAAGCAGGCATTGGCAATATCTTCGGGTAAAATTATTTCGTTGAGCAAAGTACGGCCTGCATAATACGCAGGAAGTTCTTCCACTTTAATACCATACGCTTTTGCCCTGCCTTCTGCCCAGCCTCCGCTCCAGATATTACTGCCTGAAATTACAGCATCCGGATTAACCACGTTTACTCTTATTTTATCTTTACCCAATTCGGCTGCATTTAATCTTGATAAGTGAAGCTGTGCTGCTTTTGCAGAACCGTAAGCGGCATTGTTGGGCCCGCTTACCAATGCATTTTTGCTTACAATATTTATTACGTCGCCGCCAAAGCCCTGCTTACGTATAATGTCAACAGATTTTTGTGTAACGAGAAATTGCCCTTTTACCAGCACATCGTACAACAAATCCCAATCTGCTTCTGTATGTTCTTCTATCGGTTTAGAAATAGAAAGTCCGGCATTGTTTACAATAATATCAACACCCCCAAAAGCCAATACAGCAGTTTGCAATGTTTGCACAATTGTATTTGCCTTGGTTACATCCAGTACATCTTCAGCTACAATATCATTGCCGTATAGACTAATAAATTCTTCTTTTGCTTCCTGCAATCTCTCAGCATTATTATCGGACAGTATTACACAGGCTCCTTCATCTGCAAATTTTTTTGCAATGGCTTTTCCTATTCCACCTGCACTTCCGGTTATTAATGCAATGCGGCCACTTAATAGTTTTGGTTTAGGCATGCGTTGCAGTTTGGCTTCTTCCAGCAACCAGTATTCAATATTAAATGCTTCCTGCCTTGGCAGAGAAGTATATTCAGAAATTGCTTCTGCACCTTTCATTCCATTAAGGGCGTTGATATAAAATTCTGATGCTACCCTTGCTGTTTGTTTATCTTTTGCAAAGCTGAACATACCAACACCGGGGTACAAAATAATTACCGGGTTCGCA
>JAYVGA010000091.1:0-2631 GCA_043772635.1 Chitinophagaceae bacterium | reverse complement strand
CCAACTGCTGCTGCCCGCCCGAAAGCTGTGCCGGAAACAAATCTTTTTTACCTACAATATTAAAACGGTCTAGCATATCGGCCACCATGGCTTTGCGTTCTGCAGCTTTTAAATCCTGGTAAATAAGTGGCGTTTCAATATTTTCGTACACGGTTAATTCATCAATTAAATGGTACTGCTGAAAAACAAAACCGATATACTGTTTGTATAATTGCGAGCGCTGCTTTTCTTTTAATTTGTGTACACTCTCGTGCAGAAAATGATATTCGCCTTCATTAAAATCATCCAGCATACCTATTACATTTAGCAGGGTAGATTTACCAGAACCCGATGGCCCCATGATAGAAATAAATTCTCCTTCCTGTACCTGCAGGCTGATGTCTTTTAATAAAAATGTACGGTTGCCGGCTACGGTTACCCATTTGTAAATGTTGTTTAAATTTAATAACATGTTTGTTGTTTTTGTTTTTGCTGATTTTTTAAATAAGTTGTTAGTTAGTAGTTAACAGCAATTTGTTTTACTGCTTTACTCTGCACGAAGCGATTTTACAGGATTAGCCATAGCTGCTTTTATTGTTTGCGAACAAATGGTTATTAAACCCAGTAAAGCAATAATAAATACAGCAACAATTATTAATAATGAAAGGCTATTTATTTTATAAGCAAAATTCTGCAGCAGCAGGTTGCCTAATAAATAACTTACCGGAATTCCAATGATTATTCCCAATGCAATAAGCATCATAAAAGAACGGCTTAGCAGCCTGGTAATATCTTTTACACCGGCTCCCATTACTTTTCTCACACTTATTTCCTTTAGCCTTAAGCGGGTGCTGTACATTACCATACCCAGCATGCCCAGGCAGGCAATAATAATAGAAAGAAAAGAAACATATTCTATTACATTTAAAATATCTGTAAGCCCCGATCTGGAATAATCTTCGTCTATTTCCTGCGACATTAATGTGCAGTTAAGCGCATGATTGGGATCTGCTTTTTTCCAGATGGGCGAAATGGCTGCCAGGATTTTATCTTTGCTGCCAGGCACAAAAGCAATATTCATGATACTGAAATCAGCAGGTTTATACCGCAGTGCCAGTGGCCCAATTTGGTAAGTCATGGGCCGGAAATGAAAATCTTTTACCACGCCGGTAACCGCCAGCAAAACAGAATCGTCTGCATAAATTGTTTGACCAATTGCCGACGATGCATTTTTAAAACCAAATAATTCTAAGGCAGATTCATTTAAGATTACTTCCGTTTCCCTGCCTGCCGAAATGTTTTTACTAAAATTATTTCCAGCTACAAATTTCATTTGCAGGTTGGTTATATAATTTGCATCAACCCTAAAATCACGCATTATAAAAGGAGCATCTGTTGCATTTTTTTTGTAATCGGCCGAACGGTCTTCGGAAGTGCCCAGGCTGTGCGACACAGCACCGGTGCGTATTACACCAGGGATGGATTGTATTTCATTGGCAAGCATCCTGTAATCATTTCCCTGTAGCCTCAGGTTGAGTATTTCTTTTTCATTTATACCATAATCTGCTTTCATTAAAAACTTTACCTGGAAACTGAGCACAAGTACAATAGAAATAAATACCATCGAAAATGTAAACTGCCCCACCATTAAAACTTTGCGAAAAGAAATGCGGTGACTTATTTTATTGGCAAGGGTATTTTTTAAAACAGCCACCGGTTTAAAAGCCGATAACCATACTGCCGGAAGCAATCCTGCAACAAAGCCAATAATAACTGTAAACAAAATAAAATATCCATATACCCAATAATCTTCTTTAAGCTCCATTGAAAATTCATTGGTAAACTGCAGTTTTAAAAAAGCCGATTTTAAAAAATATAAAATAATATACGAAATAAGAAGGGAGATAAAAGCAAACAAAATTGCTTCTGCAATAAACTGAAAAAATATCTGCAGGCGTTGTGCACCCATTACTTTGCGTACCCCAATTTCCCTGGAGCGTTTTAAAGATTTTGCCATCATAAGGCTGGTAAAATTTAACCCTGCCATCAGCATAATAATAGCGGCCAGTATTGCCAGGAATTGTAAGATGATAGCCGGTACTGCTTTTCCCATATTATTAGAAAGCATGGGGCCAGGTGTAATAGCATTTAAAGATTGCAGGTAAATCTCATACCCCTTATCCCTGGTTTCCAGTTTAAGGCCCGTATAATTTTTACGGTAAATTTCTGCCAGTGCAGTGTTTGCTTCTTTAAGTGCTATGCCTTCTTTTAATTTTATATAAACATAACCGCTGTAATAGTTTTTCCAGTCTTTTAATGAAGCCATTACTGCTCCCTGTTTTTCCAAACCTGGCAGTGCCAGGGTAGAAGCCATTACTTCAAATTCAAAATGAGTTTTAGAAGGCGTTGTTTCAAAAATGCCCTTTACAATAAAATTACCAAACCCATTCAGCGTAAGAGTTTTGCCAATAGGATCTGCATTGCCAAATATTTTTTTTGCAGATGTTGCTGTAAGCAAAATATCATTGGGAGAGCTGAGTGCTGTAGCAGCATTACCAACTTTAAGTTTAAAATTAAAAACCTTTAAAAAAGAAGGGTCTGCAAAAAATCCCTGTACCTGCAGAGTTGTATTTGCATAAACTGCATCAGCAT
>JAYVGA010000090.1:0-2343 GCA_043772635.1 Chitinophagaceae bacterium | reverse complement strand
CCTTCCTTTCTCGTTAGGATCGGGAGTTTCAAAATCGGCGGTAGGCAAATATAATAAATGCGTTTTTTTATCCAGGGTAATTGTCCTGGCACCTCTCTTTGTTGCAATGGTTTCTATAACCATAAATTTATTGGCATTTTCTTCATGAATTACCGTTACGGTTCCTTCTCCATTAGAGGTAAAAATATTTTTTGTGTCAGCATCAAAAGCCACTCCATCGCATCCATCGCCAATGGGTATCTTATCCACTATTGTGCCATTATCAGCATTTATTACCATTAATAATTTATCACATCCTGCAAATAATCTTTTAGTTGCGTTGTCCAAAGCCAAACCGGTTGGCCCATCTCCGGGTGCAATGCCCCAGCGGTTTATTACTTTAAATGTTTTGGTATCTACTACCACTATCTCATTCTTATCTTCAATATTTACAAATAGTTTGCCGGCACCATCACTTACAGCGGTTTCAGGTTTGCCTCCCACATCTACACTATCTATTAATCTATTCAATTGTGGATTTATGATGCTTAAATTCTTGCTGCGGCCATTGCAGGTAATAATCTTTTTAGAAAATGTTTCATACAGTATTGCATCTGGATTTTGCCCACTTGAAATTTGGGCCAGCACTTTATTGCTGTTTATATCAAACACAGTAACTGTATTAAGGCGGCCATTACTGGTAAAGCCTTTGCCATCTGCTATATCAAATGCAATGCCGTGTACACCGGTGGTATTTTCCAATACAGCAACAGAGTCGCCTGTTTTTTTATTCAACACATTTACCTGCGTACCATGACTTACATATAGCCAGTCATTTACCGGCCCCAGTTCCAGGTAATCCCATCCGCCTGCGCTGGCAATGTGAAATGTGTTGGTAATATGCAAACCCGTAGCGGGCTGTGCATGTGTACATGATATTACTGTTATCAGGGCAATAAAAACAAGCGATAGATTTTTCATTTTCTTTATTTAAATTAAAGTTACTAAACATGCAAGAGAAACTGGTTGATTGTGTGGGTGCATTTCAAATTGACGCTTTTGTCATGCTGAGGAACGAAGCATCTCAAGGATTGCAGATAGAGATGCTTCGTTCCTCAGCATGACAACGGAGAAGAAAAGAGCGGAAAACAAAAGCGACAATTTAAAATGCACCTGTTTGTGATGCTGGTAAATTATAATGCAGAAAATACCTGGCTATTGGATAATTGTTCGTATTGATTAAACCAATTATCCGAAACATTTATGCGCAGCGGGTTATGGCTCCAACGGGCCAAAGCATTGCAGTGTTTATAAAATAAAGAAACGCACTGCTCTGTAAAAGCAGCACTTCAATTTGCCGCAGAATAGTAGTGGCATACCTGCGGGACATGCAGGTACAAAAGAATTAAACCTTATAGGTTTTTTAAACATATAAGGTTTTTTAAATAATTTATTACTTCATAAATTGTTTCCGCTCATTAATCGTTTCCCCTTTCAGCTCCAGCCAGTATATACCGCTTGCCAATCCTTTTACATCAACCTGCAAAGCCGTGCTGCCGGCATTTAAATTCCATCGCATTTGCTTCACCACTCTTCCTGCATTATTAATTATTTTCCCCTGCACCTGTTCTGCCTTTTTAATTGTTATAGTAACATTGGCTTCAGTAGTAACAGGGTTGGGATAAAATAAAACAATATTTTTATTATCATTTATTGATATAACCACAATGCTGGAATAAGTAAACGCTCCATCAATATCTTTTTGCTTTAAACGATAATAAACAACCGGCACAGCCAATGAAGAAATATTATTATCAGTAAAATTATATTGATGATCGCCTGCTGTATTGAATGCAGCAACATTGCCAACTGATGTATAATTTCTTCCATCGGTGCTTCTTTCTATATCGAAAGATTGAGTATTAAATTCATTGGTTGTTTTCCAGGTGAGCAGGTCATCGTTGTTTATGTGTCGGCCAGAAAAACTAATTAGTTTAAGTGGCAAAGCAAATGAGGACAATGACAATATTTCTGCTGCGGATAATTCCCGGTTGTAAATCCGTATCTCATCCATCTTGCCATTAAAGGGATTATACCTTGGTGGGCTATAGCCACTGTATGCCATAGCTCCCGCAATCATATTAATAGGATAGGTAGGGCTTGTAGTTCCTTCTGCAGCAGAAAGCCGGAATACTCCATCAATGTAAACAGAGATGGTGCCATTATTTCTTACAGCAGCCACATGATGCCATGCTCCCAAACTAAAAGCTGTGGCGGCGGAACTGCCTACAGAATTATATTTATAATTAAATTGAATATTCCAGATGCCTGGTGTTGGCTGCCACAAAAAAATACCCCAACCGC